>JASEGX010000270.1 GCA_030017815.1 Thermodesulfobacteriota bacterium
ACCGTCAAAGCGGCCCGGGCGTCCCTGGCGTCCCTGGTGGCCCAGGCGTCCCAGGCAGCCCTGGCGGCCCAGGCGTCTCTGGCGGCTCTGGTGGTCCAGGCGGTCCGCAAAGTGACCGCCCTGCCATTGGACGTGCACCTGATGATTTCTAATCCGGATCAATATATAGAGGATTTTGCCCGCGCGGGAAGCGACATTATTACCGTGCACGTAGAGGCCTGTATCCACTTAAATCGAACGATAGATCTTATCAAAAAGCAGGGGGTCAAGGCCGGTGTGGTCCTGAACCCCTCTACGCCCCTTTCTGTCCTGGACTATGTGCTGGAAGAGGTGGATATGGTCTTATTAATGAGTGTTAACCCTGGATTTGGGGGTCAATTTTTTATCCCCAATGTGGCCCACAAGATTGCCAATCTGCGGAAGCTAATCGACATACGCAAGCTCCCTGTGGAAATTGAAGTGGACGGAGGGATAAACTTTGATACGGCCAGAATGGCGGCCAGGGCCGGTGCAGACATCTTTGTGGCCGGGTCTGCTATATTCGGCAGTGATGATTATGCCAAAACAATCCAGGCCCTGCGCAAGGCCATAACAGCATAGGCGGCCTGTGGTCAGTTGATGGCCTTGAGAAGGAGGATTCTATGCCTATTTTTGAGTATATCTGTAATGAATGCAAGCAACAGTCCGAAATCATAGTTTTTAAATCTACTGATGCGGCAACCTGTCCCCACTGTGGTTCAGGAAACCTCTCCAGGCTTGTCTCTGCCACATCTTCCATTACCGGACAACCGGGCAAAAACCTGCCGGGGAAGAGTGACACGGCCTGCTGCGGCTCTTCACCCGGTATGGCGGCCGGCTGTGCCGGGCCGGGTAGCTGCTGCGGGAAAGTGCATAAGTAGAACGTTATCCCAAATCCACCGTCTAATTTGGCTATCAAGATTAAAATCATCAGGTTATGGAGTATCCCTGAACACCAACAAGATATTAGATGCAAGGCGCCGAGGAGCGACGACTGAGGCGTATGGAGCAATACGCCGCAAGGAGGAGCGATCGAAGGCAACGCCGCAGATGATGTCTTGATGGTGGATCAGGGTGATTTCGCAGGGTTACTTCCGCGCTAGCCGATGGAGTACTATATGGAACTCTTCATCATCCGCCCGCATGACCCTGGCCCTGCATTCAATCTTAAAGTCCTTCCGGGCCAGATCAAAGAACCTGCATGGGGACATGCGACTCTTGTCATGGGCCAAAAAGACAATGCCATCCGGAGCCAAGGCATTTTGTATAAGTTCATGGAGTGGCAGTAAAAGCTTTTCATTGAAAAGCACCTCAGAGCCTATAATATAGTGGTACTTTTTATACAGGGCAGGTGCACACCAGTCTAAGGTCTGAAAGCGTACCTTATCGAGACCATTGCTCCCGGCGCTGAGCATGGCAAAACAAAGTGCATCCTGGTCGTAATCGGTAATCGTTACCTTATGGCCGAAGGCCGCGGCAAACAGGCCGGACAGCCCTATGCCGGCGCCAAGCTCCAGCATTTCCTTGCCGTCATCCGGTTCAAGCTGTGCCAGTTCATCGGCCAAGATAATGGAGGCCTCCCAGACCTTGGCCCAGAAAGGAAATCCGGCTAAGGGATCATCCTGTGAAAACTGTTTTTCGACCAGTCGCTTAATATCCCTTACCTGGGCTATCTGCAGGGTCTTGCCGCGTACGGTGACCGGCAAGTTCTCTATCCCGAACCGCCTTTCAATTTCTCTTATTT
>JASEGX010000271.1 GCA_030017815.1 Thermodesulfobacteriota bacterium
AGGACATTTTATCTTGACTTTTCAAAATAAAGTAAAATAAAATAGCCTCTTTAAAAAAGTCGACATCCATTGTCTTGCAAAGGAGATGGTCTAGTAAAAAGTCCGAAAACTCCCTCTCCCTTGATGGGAGAGGGTTGGGGTGAGGGTGAATAAGGATGTGATTTCAGATGGTTATGTTCCCCCTCCCCTTCATCCCCTCCCGCCAGGGGAGGGGAAATATGACTTTTTACGAAGCCGTCATTTTTGTCGGAATCAATAACCGGTTAGTTCTATAATGACATCATTGTATCTCTTCTTCGTAGATTCCATGTCTCGTATACCTTTTCCCGTCACATCATTGCATTATTCATGAGCAGATGTTATTTATTGGACTGTCAGCATTCAGCCATCAGCAGTCAGTAAAATAAAAGGGCAGGCTAATCCGATCCGGCGGGCTCTGCAATAGGTCATGGCGGACTGATAGCCGAATACTCACAGTTCTGGCAGAAAATAATAGAAAGAAGGATACTAGATGAAGCTGGCCATAATTGGTCTGCCCGGTTCCGGTAAAACCACACTCTTTAATGCCCTGACCAGAGGACACGCAGCGATATCTGCGGGGGGACGATCCAGGGAAGCCAATATTGGTGTGGTAAAGGTGCCGGATGGCCGGGTGGACCTGCTTTCCACTATGTATGAGCCTCAAAAGACTATTTATGCCCACGTTGAGTATGCGGATGTAGGCGGCCTTGACAGCTCCGGAGAAAAAGACAAACCTCTCGATGAAAAACTATGGAATCTTGTACGGCCGGCAGATGCCATCGTGCTTGTAGCCCGTAATTTTGAGATAGGCGGCATTGCGCCTACGGCCCGGTCTGATATAGGGAAGGTAGAATCTGAACTTATACTGGCTGACCTTATCGTGGTAGAAAAGAGGCTTGCCAGGATAGAAGAAGATAAAAAAAGGGGACGTAAGATAGACGAAGAAGAGCATAATCTACTTTTGATGTGTCTTACTGCACTGGAAGAGGAAAAACCTCTGCGTTCCCTCAGTGAGGCAGCGTCTTCACCCCTCCTCAGAGGATTTTCCCTTCTCTCGGCAAAACCAATCTTGTGGGTTATCAATAATGGGGAGAAATATGCAAAGGTGGAGGGTTACGAAACGCCGCCCAACACCATGGTCGCCGAGGTCTGCGGCCAGCTCGAGATGGAGCTTGCGCAGTTGAGCCCGGAGGAGTCCGAAGTTTTCCGCGGCGGTCTGGAGGTGGATGCCGAACCGGCCTTACAAAGAATTATACGTTACTCCCATGCCCTTTTGGGGCTTGTTTCTTTCTTTACCGTAGGAAAGGATGAGGTGCGTGCCTGGACAATTGCGAAAGGCACGCCTGCCCGGAAAGCGGCAGGCGTGATACATTCCGATATAGAGAAGGGGTTTATTCGGGCCGAGGTACTGGCGTATGGTGATCTTGTAGAGCACGGTTCCTATGCCCAGGCCCAAAAGAAGGGACTGGCTCGGCTGGAGGGCCGTGACTACATCGTCCAGGATGGCGACATAATAAACTTCCGGTTTAATGTATAGGACACCCCGCCAGAAAATTCCAAAAAAATCTGTAGAATCTTGCCCAAAATACTGCTAAACTCGTTCGGAAAATAGTCTTGGCTCATTGCCAACACCATTAACAGGCTACTGCCTGTTGGTTTCACAGACATTTCGTGAAAATCTGGTTAGTTAGTTCCCATCCGGAAACTCCCCTCCCCTGGCGGGAGGGGATTAAGGGGAG
>JASEGX010000085.1 GCA_030017815.1 Thermodesulfobacteriota bacterium
CCAGCTAACCATCGTCGCCTTGGTAGGCCATTACCCTACCAACTAGCTAATGGTCCGCAGGCTCATCTCCAAGCAGTAGCTTGCATGCAGAGGCCACCTTTAATCCCGCCTGCTCACGCAGACAGAATGTTACCAGGTATTAGCCCGCCTTTCGGCGGGTTATCCCTGACCCGGAGGTAGATTACCTACGTGTTACTCACCCGTACGCCACTTTACTCTCTCGAGCAAGCCCGAGATTTCTCGTACGACTTGCATGTGTTAAGCACGCCGCCAGCGTTCATTCTGAGCCAGGATCAAACTCTTCAGTTTAAAATGGTAAACTGCAATTTATTTAATTTAGGGCTCGCCTGTATCTGGCTATTCAGTTTTCAAAGAGCAAGCTTCAGTTATTTAAATTTTATACTATGCAATGAATTCTGTCAAGCTTCTTTATCCCTTACGAGAAGAGGTGATTCTAACAAATTATTGGGGTTTGTCAAGGCTTTTTTAATTTTTTCTGTTGATTTATATCTATTGGTAATTATTAGTAATTACTTAAATATAATCCTCTGAAAGCGCCTTTTGCCTACTTTTATAATATATTCCCCTGCGGGCAAAATTGACTTATCAACATCTTCCACACGCCGGCCATCTATCTCCACCGCACCCTGCTTAATAAGCCTCCGGGCCTCAGACGTGCTCTGGCAAAGACCCGTTTCTTTAAGTAGCCGTGGCAGCCAGATGTTATCTCCCGAAGCCCTCTCAAAAACTACCTCTTCTATATCTGTTGGTATCTCGCGCAGACTAAACTGTGCCTCAAACGCCTCGGCAGCCCGCTTGGCCTCAGGCATTCCATGAAATCTGGCCGCCAGTTCCACGGCCAGGCGTTTCTTAATCTCCCTTGGGTGGTCCTCACCCGAAGCCATTTTTTTCTTCAACTGATCTACTCCCGGGGCGGCAACATCACTCAACAACTCATAATAACGAAACATTAGTTCATCTGAGATAGACATGATCTTCCCGAACATCTCTTTAGGCGGCTCAGTGATACCTATATAGTTGTTAAGAGACTTGCTCATTTTGTTCGCGCCGTCCAGCCCCACTAACAGCGGCATGGTTATAACTATCTGGGGATCTTGCCCGTATAGCCTTTGCAGCTCACGCCCCACCAGCAGGTTAAACTTCTGATCGGTTCCCCCGATCTCTACATCGGCCACTAAGACAACCGAGTCATATCCTTGCATCAATGGATATAGGAACTCATGGATACTAATGGGCTTCTGGGTCACAAAACGTTTATGAAAATCCTCGCGCTCCAACATCCTTGCCACGGTATATTGTGCAGCCAGCTCAATGAGCTGCATGGCGGACAGTTTCTCCATCCACGCGCTATTGAAAACTATCTTCGTCTTTTCCGGGTCCAGTATCTTGAATATCTGCTCTTTATAGGTTTCCGCATTAGCGGCCACCTCTTCACGGGTCAAGGCCTTTCGGGTCTCTGACTTACCTGAAGGATCGCCGATCATTCCAGTATAATCACCGATTAGAAAGAAAATCTCATGGCCCAAGTCCTGGAAGTGCTTCATCTTCTGTATCAGCACGGTATGGCCCAGGTGTAAGTCCGGTGCCGTCGGATCAAAACCGGCCTTGACCTTCAGAGGGACACCTGTTTTCTCTGACTCCAGCAACTTACGCCGCAGATCATCCTCTTGTATAATCTCAACCGCTCCTCGGCTGATACCGGCGACTGCGGACTCGATATCCCTGGCGCTCATTAATCCCTCGCCCCTTCTTTTTCAAGCCAGACCTGTACCCTTTCTATTCGCACACAGCCGCCTGATTCCTTGTCTATCTCTAAAACAACCCCCTGCAATTGTATATCCTTTTTAGCCACCTCCAGCTTACGGGGTACCTGTGTAAGAAACCGCTCGATGGCTATTTCCTTCTTCATGCCTATAACCGAATCCACAGAGCCGGTCATGCCGACATCGGTTATATAGGCAGTCCCCTGAGGCAATATCCTTTCATCAGCCGTCTGTATATGGGTATGCGTGCCCAAGACAGCGCTTATCCGGCCGTCCAGAAACCATCCCAGAGCCACTTTTTCTGAAGTGGCCTCGGCATGAAAATCTAATATTACGATCTTGACTTCTTTCTTTAGTGTCTCAATCTCCTTTTCTGCCACGCGAAAAGGACAATCCAGGTTACCCATATATACCCGTCCCTGAAGGTTAAGAACGCCTATGGGATCTCCTCCCCGCGTACGGATCACCGTACCGCCTCGCCCAGGCAAGCCAGGAGGATAATTGGCGGGTCGCAGCAGTCTCTCACTTCCTGACAAATATCCCGATATCTCCTTTTTGGCCCAGACATGGTTGCCCGAAGTCAATACATGTATCCCATTACTCAAAAGCTCATCCGCTACCTGCGGCGTTATCCCGATGCCTCCGGCCGCATTCTCGCCGTTAGCTATAACCAGGTCTATGCCGTAACTCCCGACTATCTCCGGTACGAGATGACGCACACCATTGCGGCCGGGGCTACCTATGACGTCTCCAATAAATAATACCTTGATCTTATTTGGCATATTCTACAGCCCTGGTTTCCCTTATGACGGTTACCTTGATCTGCCCCGGATACGTCATCTCAGATTCTATCTTTTTAGCAATATCCCGGCACATTAAGACGGCAGCGGCATCTGAAACCGCCCCGCTATCCACAATAATTCGCACTTCCCGGCCAGCCTGTATAGCAAAAGACTTATTAACACCGGGACAAGAATTTGCAATCCTCTCCAGGTCAGTCAGCCGCTGAACATAGCTTGCCAGGGTTTCCTTCCTGGCTCCGGGCCTGGCCCCGGACAAGGCATCGGCTGCCTGAACCAGGACGGCCAGAACACTCTCCGAAGGAACGTCTTCATGGTGGGCCGCAATAGCGTTTACAACCTGACCGGACTCGCCATGCTTCTTAGCCAGGTCAGCGCCGATCAAGGCATGGGGTCCCTCTATCTCGTGATCCACGGCCTTACCTATGTCATGTAACAAGCCGGTCCTCTTGGCCCTCTTTATATTCAACCCCAGCTCAGCAGCCATAATACCGCACAAAAAAGCAACTTCTAACGAGTGTTGCAACATATTCTGCCCGTAGCTGGTTCGATATTTAAGCTTACCTATAAGCTTAACCAACTCCGGGTGGAAGCCGTGCACCCCGACATCAAAGGTGGCCTGCTCTCCGGCCTCTTTTATGGACACCTCCACCTCTTGGCCCACCTTTTCCACAACTTCCTCTATCCGGGCCGGGTGTATCCGTCCATCCGCTATTAATCTCTCCAGGGCTATCCTGGCCACTTCCCGCCGAACGGGATTAAATCCGGACAGTATAACCGCCTCCGGTGTATCATCAATGATCAAATCCACGCCGGTAGCGGCCTCAATGGCCCTGATATTGCGCCCTTCACGCCCGATAATTCGCCCCTTCATCTCCTCATTAGGCAAATTTACCACAGAAACTGTCTTTTCAGCGACATAATCTCCGGCATAGCGCGCAATCGCCAGGGAAATTATCTCTTTTGCCTTTTTATCTGCGGTTTCTTTGGTATCGTTCTCTATTTTTTTCAACAACTTGGCCGCATCTGTCCGCGCCTCTTCTTCAACCTGCCGGAGAAAAAGTCCTTTGGCCTCTTCTGTAGAAAGCCCGGATATCCTTTCAAGCTGTCGTCTTTCTTCCTCGATCAATACGTGATACTCTTGTGCCTTTTCGGCCATCAGCTTTTCCTGACGTTGTAGTTCCTTTTCCCTCCGCATGTTATCCAGTTCTTTTTGATCCATGAGGGCAAGCTTATTATCAAAGTTTTCCTCTTTTTGCGCCAGGCGTTTTTCTATAAGCTGCAGTTCGGCCTTTCTTTCCTTGGCCTCCTTTTCCATCTCCAACTTTGCCTGGTAATGTTCATCTCTAGCCTGTAGGGTGGCCTCCCGGCGTTCGGTCTCGCCCTTCTTTTTGGCCTCCTCAATAATTCTTTCAGCCAATCTCTCGGCAGATTCCAGCTTGGCTTCTACTACTTTTTTACGGATTAAAAAGCCCAGAACGGCTCCCAGACAGGCAGCCAATATAACGAAAGATACAATTACCAGTGTAGTGCTCAAATGCCAGGCACCCCCTTTGCTGATTAAATTTAGTGATACCGGTTCAGCCACAAAATACAAACAATCTGAACATAATCAATTATTACACATAGATGGGCAAGATGACGGGTGTAAAGGAGAGAAGATGGAAAGAGGATCGGTCGTTAATGTTTCAGGTCAGGAAAGCACAGGTCAAGGCTTAACCCTTTTAAGAGGACATCTTATTAATTTGATCTCAACCACTATTGTTAGCCATACTAGCGCTGCCTTTTAAAACTCAAGACCATTAACCAAAAAACAATACTGGATACCATCAAGCAACCTTGACAAAATCCAGCCTTCTTTCCTTGTGCAGTCACCCGTTATCATCTTTTAACTTTGTTATATGTAAACCCTTTTCGGGATATTGCTAAATCCCCCCGCCCCAATGCCGTGCTAGTAGATTTATCGAACCTAGTCTCTTAAGTGGGCGTCGCTCATTACTCTTTCAGGCTTTCTCCGCTTGTAGGCAGAGCCATGCTCACCAGAGCTCTGGCGACCCCCTAGGCCGACAATGTTGGCTCAAAAATACCACTAGTCACCAACATCGCAGGGGGAACTTCCATTAAGCTTGTGTATCGATTACCTCTATCAGCCTCTTTGACTTCTCGGTCATAAGGCCGCGATAATCTTCGAACTCCTTCTTAATCTGATAATAATCGCTGGCTATATCCAGAGCGGCCAGCATAATTATTTTGTGGTCAGATATATTTTTAACCCTGGCCTGTACTTCTTCAACCTTGGTCTTTAAATAATTAACGATGTCCTGTGCATCCTCACGCTGAGGGGCAACTCTAAACTGAAACTCCTGACCAAGTATCTCAACCGTGATTATCCTAGTCACTCAACCTACCACAGGACAAATACAAATCTATCCGGAAACCTCGATCTCCTCTAGCTTGCCTAATAACGAGTTTACCCTCGTACATACCTCATCCCGCTCAGACTGCAACCTCTCTGTTTCACTTTGAAGCCTTTTTAATTCTTCTTCCAATCTCCCTTGAATACTCTGTAATCCCGCCTTCTCCATTTTTAACTCATTATAAGCGGCAAGCAGTTTTTCAACCCGCTCTTCTAACCGGCCAAATTCCTCAGCGCCCATCGTTGAACCTTTCTTTTATCAAGCCTTTCAGTTGAAATATAATCGTTCTAACTTTGAAAAGTCAAGGTATTTCCTTAGCTTTCAGGCGAGACTTTTGGCCCGGTCAACTGGGCTGTTTCCCACTCCGCCAGCGGCCGATAGGGATTTTTAAGGCCATCCATGGACAAGACCTTTTTATAAGCATCCATGGCCTTGGCTGGGTCGCCCATCATCCTGTAGGTACGACCTAAAGAAAGGTAGGCTAATCCCGCCAGATCTCCGTCAGGCGTGGCGGCCATGCCAAAATATCGAAGGGCAGCGGGGTAATCTTTTTTCATTTTAAAGCAATAGCCCAGGGAGAGCGAAATAACGGGGCGCAGTGCGTGGTCTTCCGGTAACCCCTCCAGAGAGCTTTCATAAGCCCTTATCGCCCGGTCTAAATTACCCTCTCTGTAGTAAATATTGCCTATTTCCAGACCCGCCAGCCGGCCGGCTTTCGTATCCGGGTATTCTTTTGCCAGCTTCTCCAATGCCGGGGTCATTTGATCCGGGCCTTGCCTTATAGCCTTTTCATACATAGCCAGGGCCTCGGCATTGCTGTGTCCGGTATAAGCTGTCCAACCGGCCCAGCCGGCCACAATAAAAAGCGCCGCTGCCAATGGCCACAGAATAATCTTAATCCGGTCCTTAACATGCTGCCATTGTGGTATTAAATCGCCCCTATCTTCTGACCCGCTCTTTGAACAACCAGGGCACTTTTTAAACAGTTTTGGGTTTTCCGACATCTATTCCTCCTCTCTAACCTGACTGATAAATATATTTATACCTAAATCCGGGCAATATTGCCAAATTAAATTTGACACTACTGATGAATCCTGTTAATTAACTCTGCGGTTTCTTTATAAAGAAGCTGTCCGGCCAGTACATAACTTAGACCAACTTGTTCTGGGGTTGATTTTGCTTTTTTGGAGGAAGTAACATGCCGTTAGATGAAATTTTTATCAGCAAGGCTATATTAAACCGGTACTTTGAAAAATTCTCTTCTTGTATGGAATTAGATGTAGCCATAGTGGGCGCCGGGCCGTCTGGAATGCTTGCGGCTTATCGTCTGGCCAAGGCCGGAAGGAAGGTCGCCATATTCGAGCGCAAATTGAGCATAGGCGGAGGCATGTGGGGCGGTGGCATGCTTTTTAACGAGATAGTCGTCCAGAAGGAAGGAAAGCGCATTTTAGACGAGCTGGGAATTAGAACGGCAGATTATGAAGACGGCTATTACACGGCAGATGCCGTGGAAGCGGTCACCACGCTCTGCTCTCGCGCCTGCCAGGCCGGAGCCCGGGTTTTTAACTGTATAACCGTGGAAGATGTTATGGTACGCGAAAACAGGGTCTGCGGGCTGGTAATAAATTGGACGGCCGTGGATATGGCCGGCCTTCACGTCGATCCCCTGGCTATACGGGCACAGTATGTGGTGGATGCCACCGGACATGCCACCGAGGTTATGAAGGTTATCGAGCGAAAGGTGGGGGCTAATCTGCTTACGGAAACCGGTCGTGTTATCGGCGAAAAATCCATGTGGGCGGAGGTAGCCGAAGAAAATACCTTAAAGAATACTAAAGAGGCCTTTCCGGGGGTATTTGTGACGGGCATGGCTGCCAACGCCACCTTTGGCTCCTACCGCATGGGCCCAATTTTTGGCGGGATGCTTCTTTCCGGGGAGAAAGTGGCCGCTATAATCAACGAAAAGCTGTCTTAGAGAAAAATAGGATCAGGCCCGCGGGGTCATGCAGCAAAGATCTCTTTTTTCGTCAGCACATCTTTTTTAATAAAATCTATCGCCTCCGTCATAGCTGCGATCACGTTTTCCCGAAAATCACCGGCGATGACCAGGATCATCAGGTCGTCGCCGACATAAAACCGGCCTTCCCTTACCTCTGCCAAAAACTCAACTATGCCCGGCTTATTCTTTATCTCCTGTAAGACCTGTGCCAGTCTTTGTTGATCCACTTTTACTTCCACGGCTGAGACTTGCTGTCCCCCGCGCGAAGTCGCGCGGACCAGGCCATTATGACACAGGATCATTCCGGCGTCCGCAATTTTTGGATGGGCCTTGATCTTCTCTATTAATTTTTCCGCCTTCATAAAGATATTTATTTCCTCCTGCCTATTTAATTTAACGTTCAACAAGTTATTCTACAGTTTCAACGTTACGGCTAACCTGCTGCGCCACCTAAACTTGCCGCTGCAGCGCCGCAGACGTTCACGCAGTCAGGTTAAGCCGATTGTTCGGTAGTCTTTGTTTCCTTTCCGACCTTGAACGCTCGAATCCAGGTAGCAAAAGACTGAGAAGGCAGGCGATACTGCCCCTTTTGACCACTTTTAACAACGACTGACCCTCGTTTCTTCAGAGCGACCAAAGCATTGTCGACAGTATGTCTCTTTAGTCCAGATTCTTTGATTATTGTATTCCTTTGGACATAAGAAGGAGAGTGCTGTGCAATTACTTGGAGAACCGTTCTATAATCATCTGATCTGACTTCATCTGTATACATATTTTCGAAATATCGCATTCCAAGCTGGTGAAGTGCTCCATTTTCCTTCGTCAAACCAGTAACTACATCATCAATATCTATATTGTTATTTGTATCTTGAGCGAAGGCGCTATAAGCATACTGCTGTATGAAGTGCGGATAACCTTCTGAAAGCACAGAAATGAGCGTGAGGGCATCTTCGTTTATGGCAACCTTAAAACCATTTTTTTTCTCAGCTTCAGCGAGACCTCGGTTGACGACTTCTTTGCGTTCGTCGTCGTTTAAAGCAGTCAGTCGAATTTGTGTAAGAATTCTGACAGCAGATTCGTGACTATCCCTCATTTTCTTAATAACTCCAGAAATTCCAACAACTCCAACCCCAACGTTGTTAGCACCTCTTTTTGTGAGTCGTTCGGTTAAAAATTTTACGAATTCGCCCAAACCCGTGCTTGTTGGCGCCTTGTCTGCCTCATCAATAGTAATAAAGATACCACCATCATCTTGAGCCATCGTAGTTGCTATTGTAGCCAATTTGTCCGCGAGTTCTTCAAGCATAGCATCGGGGGAGTTGTCTCGCGATTATACTTGACACCAAGAACTTCCCAGTTAGTTATGAATTGCCATACATCTTTGAGCCGTTTCTTAAGTACTTGATTTTTGTCAAGTTGGCGCTGTAACTCACGAGCCACCTTTCTTATTAGTTCTTCATAAGTATCATTAGGCTCAACTTCTATGCCAATACTCAAGAAATTGTAAGTGTTATCCTCGATAGTTGTTATTTGGCCAGTCGCATAGTAATTGAAAATCATCAATAGTGATGACTTACCAATACCGCGCTCGCCGTGAATTAGAAAATGTTCAGCATTTCCGTTTTTTGTTTGAAAAAGCGCGGTTTCAAGAGCACGAAGTTCATCAATTCTGCCAGCGAACATTCCTGGATGGATAATAGAACCAGGTTTGAAGGGGTTATATCGCAACATATATAGTTTTCCTCATGTATTAATGAAACCGAACGATGGAAATAACCCGCCGGGGCAACCACCTTGAATGAAAACCAGACAAGGCTATTCCCGGTCGGGTTGATTGTTTTGTTAGGAGGTTAATTTCTGCTACTTGCTATCATGGCACCCAAGAAACCGAGGCCGAATAAACCAATATATGCCATAATTGAGACGCAGTATGTAGTACCATAACCCGCATTACTGCCTATTTTGAAAAACCAATAAATCTCTGACAGAACTGGGAAGACAAGCGTGAGTACGGCTGCAAACAATCCTGATAACAAAAAAGCTATTACGATTGTCCAAACATGGATAACCAAGCCAAGAATAGAAGCCACTATCCATGCAAGACCCATGATCCCGCCGCCAACATACTCTCTTATGCTCATTTTATTCCTCCTAACGCGGCAGTTGAGCGGTGCCCCGGAGGGGCGTCTGTCTCGAACTCCTGGTGTACGCCCGGCATGGGCGTGAACTTATGGGGTGCAAGCCCCCTGTACGTGAACCCTGCCCACGTAGTGATACGTTAGCAGAAGTACTAGCCGAAGGCAAGGGCGGAATCGTGAGAGACCGTCTGAAGGAAGCCGGAGTGCAAAGCTATGAGCCAAGCCTGCCCCGGACTTGATCCGACGAACAGACAAAATCGTCAGGATGAACGATTTTGAACAGCTTTGCTGGCCCGAAGGGCGAGCCACAGGACGTAGCGAGTAAATGGCATACAAGGCCAATTCTCCGGGCAAGTCAGCACAACATGACGAAGCCCCGGGTTCGGGAGATAATGGGTTGCAATTAATCTAATAAGGTTTTGTTACTTTTTTACCAGCGTCCCCACATCTCTCCATCTCTCCTTCGGATCATTCCGGCGTCCGCAATTTTTGGATGGGCCTTGATCTTCTCTATTAATTT
>JASEGX010000086.1:0-4597 GCA_030017815.1 Thermodesulfobacteriota bacterium
GAAAGCAAAAGAATAAGGGATTCTTGGTTTTCTCGCTTTGAGCTTTCAGCCTTCAGCTTTTTTATTTTTCAATTCGGACATACATATACTCCCTGATATTTAATTCCTTGAAATCTTTCCAGATACTCCCTGTGAAGCGTTTCAGGATCAAAGTCCTTGAAAAGATCAGGGTGAAACCATTTCGCCATATAACTTATCCCGACAATTCCCCTTGGACCTGCCCAGATATCAGAACTAAGCACATACACCTTGCCATCCCGTACAGCCCGAATGTTATCCCATGCCGGGCGGGCCATGATCCTGTTTCTAACATGTTTCAGGGGACCGGAATCGATCATGGCATAGCAGTTGCGGACAGTACTCGCCTTGATAATGGCATGCGGATTTTTTGCCAAAACCCACTCAGGGGTGACCTTCGGATAAGGGATAGAAGAATCAGAAGCAATATTATGACCGCCTGCCAAAACGCACATATCATGGGCGCCTGAACCCGGCCCTACACTATGATATTCGGTATAACTCTCAACGTAGACGTCGGGTAACTTTCCAAACTGTTTTGGTCTCTTTTCTATCAACTTCAGTTTTTCCCGATACCAGTCTATGAACTGCCGAGCCCTTTTTTCTTTTTGCAGAATACGGCCAAGGGTCTCTACGTCTTTTTCCAGAAAGGGGATCTTGTAGAAGTCGAGGCGTACTACCTTGATGCCAAAAGGCTCCAGCTTTTTTTCCAGGTCCGGGCCGGGCCAGCGACCATAACATATCACCAAATCGGGCTTGAGCTCGGCTATTAGTTCATGATTGACTTCAGACCACCTACCCACCACAGGCCTGTCTTTTAATTCGGGCCAGAACAAAGGCTCCTTTGGAATGCCATCACTTATCCCGACCACACGGTCTTTTGCTCCGAGTGCTCGTACCATTTCCAGGGCATCGGAGGTTAAGACTACCAGTTTTTTAACCGGAAGCCTCACCTGGACAGATCGCCCCCCGGTATCTGTTATATTGATGACTTCAGTCGTGTTTCCATCACCAACAGTAAAGAAGGCAAACAGAAGCATTAAGATGTTTATTTTAATAATAAACCTTTTCAATTTGAAAACTCATAATTTTGAACTGTTAAATTTTCGTAGGGGTGAGTTTATCTCGCCCGATCTCATTTGGTGGGCGGCATAAAGCCGCCCCTACAACGCAAGTCATTCTGAGGAGCAAAGCGACGAAGGATCTCACTCTTAGTAGAATATTTCAACCCAGAAGAGAGATTCTTCGCTTCCTGCGGTCGCTCAGAATGACATAGTGGGTAAACTTGCGCTGTAGTCCTGACAACTGACATTTAATACCGTATGGTCAATTCACAGAAAAAAGTTCGTCCGTCACCCGTGTAATATTCAAAGTATTCTTCGTCAAAGATATTATCCACAGAGAGGGATATGTCAGTCCATTTAGATGGAGATATAGTTATCTTGCCATCCAGGTAAAAGGCCGGCTCATAGGTCCCGTAAACCCCTTCTGCTACATACTTATTGTCTGAGTCATTGAATATCTTGCTAAAGTAGCGGCCGATAAGGCTCCCCTTAAACCACTTATGTTTTGCCTCGAGGCCGATATTGTACATCGTTCGGGGGATGCCGGTAATTCTCTTGTCTTTAGATTCAGGATCAGTTGGATTATCCGTGATCTCCGCTTGTGTCCAGGTGTAATTACCCCAGGCCATAAGCCAACCCGTAATTTGCTGTGATACCTCAAATTCCAACCCATAGGTGCGTGCCTCACCGGCGTTCGTGCGTGTTTTGGTTTTAGCAACATTATCGACCTTATAATAGATCAAATCTTTAATATCATTTCGGTACCCGGTAAGTGATAGTCTCGTCTTTTTGTCAAAAAAGTATTGATCCACACCTGCCTCATAGGTCCAGGCCGTTTCCGGCTCTAGCTTCGGATTGCTTCGGTATTCCCATCCCGAGGATGTCCAGGTTCGATAAAGTTCGTAGAGATTTGGGGGACGAAAGGCATGGCCGACAGAAGCTCTCAAGGTAGTATCGGGAAGAGTCTTCCAAACTAAGCCGGCCTTAGGACTGAACTCAGAGTCCGTATTACTAGCATATCTGGTTTCAGAACCAGGGACTCCGGAAGCCCCATCGGAAACCTTCCACGTGTCATAACGGCCGCCCAGATAGAGGGTGAGGGGTTCGGCAATATTCCATTCATCTTGCAAAAATATGGCCCCAATCCTATCCTTGCCACCGGAATAAAAGGTACTGTCACCCTGACCGCCATAACTTCGGTAGTATGGTATATCGTAATCATTGGTGTCTGATTCATCCGTCCGAAAGGAAGCACCTAAAGTTAAGAGATGAGACCCTCCCATAGGTACATCCGCCCTAAGCTCCGAAAACCAGCTCTCGGTCTCTGTCACTTTGAGGCTACCGGGAGAGTCATAATATGTTTTTGTTGAACCACCTGTCTCAAGGGTATAGCGAGCATCTGTTCTTACCGTTCCTACTTGAGCGTTAAGCTGAACCGGTCCGAAGAGTTCTTTGAAAGAAAAGGTGTAAATATCGGTTTCATTCTTTCCAATACCGGTATAGTCTATAAAATTATTAGGGTAAAAATTCGCTTTTTTACCGGTTCCTGCAATAGCAGACCCAGTAAATGTCCCCATGTAGGTATTAGGGGGACCATAGTCATACTCGTGGCGGCCCGAAACCGCCGAAAAAATAAGGCTTCCGGTATCGGAAAAATCCAGAGTTGCTTTACCATCAACACTGCTCTTTTCAGCCCTGTTCTCTCCTTTGTCACCAACCACCCATTTTGTTGGGTTGCCGTATTTGTCATTCATTGCATAACCGCCGGATACGGTCCCTGTCCCGGCAGAAATCGTACTGAGTACTGGCGTGGTCACATACCCATCCGTTGATTCATCCTCATAACCTATCCTTAGGCTGATCTTATCCATGAATCGATCACCAACGTTAAAACGGCAACGCCGGGTGTTATGAGTGCCATAACCTCCGGTAGCATTGATCTCCAGTTTTTCAGGGGTTTTGGTAATAATATTAATTACACCCCCCATGGCATTGCCGCCGTAAAGGGCCGACGCCGCCCCCCGGATGACCTCTATCCGTTCGATATTATCTACCGGAAGCATTCCCCATTCCAATCCACCAGTATACCCGTCATTTAAAGGCTGACCGTCCAAAAGGATTAAGGTATACTGGTCGCCATTGAAGCCCCTCAGTCTCACAGAGCTTGTGGAATCCATCAATCCCTTATTCCTTTTCGCAAACACACCCTTGAGCTCTGAAAGAGCCTTATCCACTGTCTTGATATTACGCCGTTCAATCTCCTCCTTAGAGATAACCGTGACACTACCAGGGGCATCTTCAACCCTTTTTTCAGTTTTGGTGGCCGTCACCATCACCTCTTCAAGCCGAATGACCTCAGCCTCTTTCTCCTTTTCTTCAGCAAGGGCAAGGCCGGGGATGGTAAAGATCAGTCCAAGTAAACAAACTAATAATAAAAACTTTTTCATTATTATCTCCCTTCTTCACAGAATTTGACAAAAACCCCCAACTCTGTTACGAAGAGAGTTGAGGTGTGCCCGCTGAAGGCGGACGTACTTCCTGGAAAGGCAGCTCGCATCCTGGCAGAGAGGGCTGCCTTTTCCTTATTTTTCTTTCAACACCAGACGGTGATCGAGAAAATTTATCTCCTGGATCGTGGCCTCTACATATTTCTCTTTTCCCAGAAGGCTGCGCAGATAGATCTTGCCGTCTTCCGGCCGGAGAACAATAACACTGTCCATCACAAGTTCTTCCTTGTCGTCCTTTAAGATATAGGCGTTTGTCTCACACATATTCACACCCCCTCATTTAAATTTATCAGGACGCAGATTTTCGCGGATACCCGCAGAAAAATATTTTCTATATTTAAGATCTTGTAAATCTGCGTTCATCTGCGTCCAAAAACAGGAATTTCTGCTATCTGTTTAGCAACTTAAATACCAGCGGCACATCTAGAGAAAGCCTGCCCATGGCCAGTTCCTTTGGGATGGACGGGAATCTGCCGATGCGCCTTACAGTCCGTTCTGCCGCCTCGTCCAGGAGACTGAACCCGGAAGACTTGACGACCCTCAAATCCTCTACCTTCCCATCTCTGCATATGACGAAATGCAAACCCACGGTTCCTTCCCAGTTGTTTCTTTGGGCCCACAAAGGATATTCTTTATATTCTTCCAGCAGGGTCCGGATAAGGGCTAAGTACCCTTCAAAGACGTTGGGTTTTTGGGCCGCAGAAGCAGGACCGGGGGAGGAGTTCGTCCCTGAACCAGCCGTCCCGGCCAGCATAGCACTCAGAAACGGGCAAGGAGAAGGCCGCCGTGCCACATCCGGCGTCTCATTTTCCATCCTGTCTTCATTTGCGGGAACAGATGTCTCTTCCGGCGGCAGCTCCTTAGCCTGTACCGTCTCTTTAGGCGTAAGCGGCTGCGCTGCCTCCGTATCCTTTTTAACCGTTCTCTTCCCGGCCTGACTTGCTGCCCTTACCGGATGACCGGGGGTCGCCGCAGTAACCTCAGAAAATACAAAACGGAGGACAGGGG
>JASEGX010000086.1:4607-9619 GCA_030017815.1 Thermodesulfobacteriota bacterium
GGCAACCGGTGCGGCGACATCTTGTTTTTGAAATCCATTCCCCACAGAAAGAAGACATGTAAGAGGCAGGAGACCAGAAAGAAATAAGGTATGTTGTCAGCGGCCCTTCTCACCGGTCTTTTTCCTCCGCTGAAAGAAGCAGGCCGCGGGCGCCGGCCAGCCGTATCTCGTCCATTACTGAAACCAGGGTTTGTACCCGGCAGTCCCGGTCGGACTTGACCACAACCTCTTTCCTGCTGGTCTCGGCCAGCCGCATCTGTAAGGCCTGACGCAGGTCCCGTAGGCCAACTTCGACCTCGTCCACAAAAACCCGGCCTTGCCGGTCGATCGAGACTGTAAGGGGGATGGGCCGGGAAGCCCCGGCCACCTTTGACCGGGGGAGTTCGAGACTGATCCCGGTTTCCTCTATAAAATGGGCCGACAGCATAAAGAAAATGAGGAGCAGAAAGACCATGTCTATCAGCGGAGCCATGTCCAGCCCTAAGGACTTCTTTTTACTGCGACGAATACTAACCAGCATCTGTTTTTCTGCCTCGTTCAGAATTCTGCTCTATGACTCCTGGTTGCTGTCGACCGTGGATAATACCCGCGAGGCGGCTACGTTTACTTCTTCAGCGAGGCCGTCAACCCTTTTTTCCAGCATAAAATGGCAAAAAGCCGTGGGTATAGCTACGAATAGTCCGAAAGCAGTGGTAAGCATAGCCTCCCAGATACCGCCAGCCAGGGCCATGGCGTTCACCTTTCCGCCGATGCGTTCAATGACCTGAAAGGCCTGGATCATGCCGGTGACTGTGCCCAGAAGTCCAAGTAAGGGCGCAAGTTGTACTACTAGGGGAAGGAGCCGCAGCCTGCCTTCAATGTTGACCACGGCCTGACTTCCCACGGCCGTAGCGATCTCGATGAGTTCTGCCCTTTTCTTTCCTTCGGAAAGATTCAAGATCAGGGCGGTCAGGACTACAGCAACCGGGTTTCTGTTGCCGCTGACGAGTGAAAGAGCGCCATCATACTCCCCGGCATTAACGGCCCGGACTATCGTGGTCAGGTCCACCCTTGGCGCCCTGGCCAGGCGGTAAAGGTAAACGGAGCGCTCCAGCACAATGGCCAGGGCTAAGATGGATAACAACAGGATGGGATACATGACAAGCCCACCCTGGAAGAAATAATCTATCAAGGCAAACTCCTTGTGTAATATCTCCAGAAATGAACGTTTAACAGCCTCGCAGGGGGCTGTCAAGAATAAGTTATTTCAGGCCGTATGATCCAGGTAAGCAGTCACTGAGGCGGCAGGCTGGATCAAATAGTAACACGAAACTAAATATAGTGCTACTTAGCAAGCTTATCTACTCTTGTCAAGACGATATTCATTTCTGAGGCTCCTTCACTTTTCTCAATCTCGAGATCGCGGTATTCCCTTGGGAAATTCGCCGGGATTTGATATTTTTTAATTTTGGTTCTGAGCGTCTTGCGGTCAATACCGAGCAATTGGGCAGCACGGCTCTTATGCCCCTCCGTGCGCTGAAGGACATTCATAATGTGCAGACGTTCCATCTCTTCCAGGCGAAGAAGTCCCCTCATAAGTAGGCCCCCTTTCTGATTAAAAATTATTGTATAGCAAGACCTCACAAGACTCTTTCTAAAGACCCCTTAAGATTTCTCACTTGTTCGCTCCTTAGTAAGTAAAACATCAGCGCCGCCTGACAAATGAAGTAATGGACTCCACGATATACCCGTCGGGACAAAACAAGACCGGCGCCCCGCAGCCTGGACACTCCTTGATCTCGCCATGCCCTAAGCGTTTATCCTCAAAGGTAACCAGAAGTTCCGTCTTACAATTTGGACATTCTCTTTTCATTTCTTTGCTCATTTTTTCTCTCCTCAATGATAAATGTTTTCTGCGGAGACCTTCTTCAGCCCGGCAAGGCACGAGTTACAGATTAGGCACCCCCCTTGTTCTACTAACCGGGATGTCAACACACAGTCGCCGCAAAAGGGGCAGCATTGACCGGATTTGCAGACCTTAAATCTCTTCACAAGTGATTCTGGTTACATATCCCCTAACAGCGTCTTCAAGGGCGGAGGTCTCCTTTTCATATCCTGACATACGCAGTTTTGAAATATCGGCTTTTGTGAGATATTGATACCTATCACGGATAGTTTCCGGCATATCGATATATTCAATGGAAGGCTCTCTGCCAAGCGTTGAAAATACTGCCTTAACAAGGTCATTCCATGTTCTCGGTTTCCCTGTGCCGATATTGAATATTCCTTTTATCTCCGGATGTTCCAGAAAATACAGGGTCATATCAGCCGCATCTTCTACATAGATAAAATCCCGCAACTGCTCCCCATCTCCATAATCATTTTTATAGGATCTAAAAAGCCCTACGCTGCCATCTTTCCTTATCTGTTCATATGCCTTGAACACCATACTGGTCATTTCTCCTTTATGACTCTCGTTAGGGCCAAACACGTTAAAATACTTCAAGCCTACTATTGTCTCAAGGAGGTTATTTTTTAATGCCCATAGGTCAAAGAGATGTTTTGAATAACCGTAGGCATTAAGAGGTCGATGGTATTTTAATAACCGGTGGTCATCAGAAAATCCCGTTGAACCGTTTCCATAAGTAGCTGCACTCGAGGCATATATAAATCTCACCTTTTCCTTTACTGCCCAAACAGCGAGGCTTTTTGTATATCCATAATTGTTTTCCATCAGGTATTCTATATCAGTTTCTGTGGTTGAGCTTCTGGCGCCCATGTGGATAATGGCCGAAACCTTACCATCAAATGCTCCGACTGATAGTTTGTCCAGAAACACATCCTTTTGTACATAATCCTCAAAATCAAGGCCAATCAGATTCTGCCATTTATACGAAGTACCGAGATTGTCGACAATAAGGATATTATCTTCGCCAAGTTCATTTAGCCTTTTGACTATGTTGCTGCCAATAAATCCTGCCCCACCTGTGACTATTATTGTTTTATTCATGATTACCCTTGATTACTCAGGCAAACCCGTTATAGCTCCTTTATGAATTATCAGGGGAGTCACTGCGTTGATCCGTTTTCCCCTTCTTCCAGCCCCTTGTCAGCGCCCATACGCCAAATAGTGCGAGGAGAAGGCTTATTCCCACAAATGCCTTCGTATGTCTTGCAACCAAAGGTTTTTTGAAAGATTCCATGAATAGATTCTCATTGACATCAACCTTTATCTGTGCACCATGCATCCCATGTTCGGATTCTCCGTAGACATTTATGACCCATTTCCCTTTCCTATCAGGTAAAAACGAAACAAAGCCATTTTTGTCGGTCCTGCCTTTCTGGTGAGGAATTTTATCGCCGGGACCGAATATCTCATACGCTGAATAGCCGGCAGGTTCTTCCGGTGAATAAAATATCCGTGCGCTTATACCGTTGTTTTCCACCTGGTAATGGACAGAATGGGCCATAGCCGGGCTGTGAAACCCGGCTATTATTCCAACTATCACTATTACTAAAAGTAAGTGCTTCATTTTTTGTCCATAGTAAGAACTGTAGTATAAGACAGGTAATCGGCGTCAGGATTATCTCCGGCAGGAATCCTGTACTTTGCTAAAATAACTTGCATCTTTTGCCCTGTAACCTGAACCTTAGCTATGCCGTCCTTGTCGGTCTTTATTGTCTCTTTATGTGTGGCCGTTTCAATAATTACTCCTTCAAGCGGTTTCCCTTCAAAGAGAACCTTTATGGGTAAAAACTCTTCAGTTCTCAAGGTAAAAGGATTTATTAACGGTATAATCTCAAACTTCATCCCAACAGGTTTTGTTGAAACATCGCCGTTTGCAAAAAGAGATTTGACAAACTGCGAGGAATAAAAGGAGTCTATCACCTGCAAGCCTGCCTTCTCCGCCTCTCTCTTTGTAAGCTTCTTTTTGCCATCCGGGGTACTCACAAGATAGCCGCCTTCAAAAGAGAGAGTTATCATGGAGATATCTCCCTTTGAAGATAAATAAACCTTATCCTTTTCATCTGTCTTTTTAAAAGGGATTTCTTTACCCTTTATGTCAAAGACTTTGATCTCCTTCACCTTCGCCGGATCATAGGGATCTATTTTGGGCGGATGTCCCCAGGCGACTCTAAACCTGTCTCCTTCCTTCTCGATCCAGAGATGATGTGCCAATGCCGATTGGGTAAACAATAAGATAACAACCAGTACCAGAATAAGTTTTTTCATAATTTGTATTCCTCCTTGTATTGCCAACTGTCTCATTTTATTTCAAAGGTCAAAGATGCGGAGAAATCCACTTTATGATTTGATACCACCATCCATATCCCAGGTTGACTGATCCTTATATAAGCTACTCCCTCTTCATTAGATTTTGTGAAAAAAGGGAATGGCTCGTCCTCAGAGTAATAGCCTGCATAGGTGGCATACAAATATGTTGACAATGGCCTTCCTTCAAAAAGAAGCCTGACAGGGATAGCGTCACCGGGTTTTATCTCCTTCGGGTCTTTTAAGGGAACAATCTCAATCCGGTGGCCGAAGGGGCCGCTGATATTACTTTCCCCTTCACCGGCAGAGATAATCGATTTGGCATATTTTTCAGAGGCAACATGCTCCTTGTCGCCTTTTACCTTCCGGTAAGCGGTAACTACATATGTTCCTTTTTGGGCAGCGATGAACTCTCCAACCAGAGCGCCTGACCTTTCTCCTGTTTTATCTTCCCATGTCTTTGTGATTTCTCTCTTCTGTCCGTCAGGTCCGAGATAAGAAAACTCTGCAAGGCCTTCTCTGCCGATCAGGATATCGTAATATGGGAAATTGTGACCGAATACTGCCTTTACAGTAGCCTTCCTCCCTGCCTCTGGATAATAGTTATCAACATTAAGCCAAAGATCGTGGGCCACTACCGGTTCAGAATTTACGAAGAAACAAACACATATCGAAAATATGCACAAAAAGAATTTCTGTCTATTTTTTCTCATAATAGCTGCTCCTTTTTAGATTTTAATTGTTAGTTTTCCGAATATTA
>JASEGX010000087.1 GCA_030017815.1 Thermodesulfobacteriota bacterium
CGCCATTTTGGAAAAGATCGCTCATTGTAAAGCCGTTACTGTAACACTACACTAGCGTGCTGCTCGTTGGCCATCTACGTTATCCGCTCTTATCGAGCAAGAATCTCTCGGCCATATCATACTGAAATCCAGCCAGAAATATCACGAAATCAAATGGATGGTCAAGGAGATTTACTGCGGCAACTATTTGAAGGCAAGGCGTGGAGAAGGCGGCTGCCTGGAGACGTCAGTATCTGAAGTGTTTGATCTGCTCGCCCTTTTCTCCAATCTCCATCATCGCTTCAATCCCAATCTGGAGGTGCATTTCGGACCACTGCGCAGTCACGCGTTCGTCCAATTCCTCTGTCTTGACCCCCTCAGGTGTAAGCGGAAGGTCGGATACAAGAAGGAGCGCGCCCCGGGCGATCTCGTTATAGTGGCCCACGATGAAGAACGTCGCTGTTTCCATATCAATGGCTATACAGGTCATTTGCTTAAGCCTATCCTGGAAACGCTGGTCGTGTTCCCACAGGCGGCGATTTGTCGTGTAAACTACCCCGGTCCGGTATTCATGCCCGTGCTCCACAATCTTTTCAGAGACGAACTTATGCAGCTTGAAGGACGGAAGCGCCGGCACTTCAGGCGGGAAATAGTCGTTGCTGGTGCCTTCGCCCCTTATGGCTGCGATCGGGAGGATGAAGTTGCCGATCTCGGTCGATCTCTTCAACCCTCCGCATTTGCCGAGAAACAGTGCGCCCTTGGGGTGGCGGGCGCTGAGCAAATCCGTTATGGTCGCGACGTTGGCCGTTCCGATGCCAAAGTGGACTATGGTCAGACCGCTGTTGTTGGTCGCGGCCTGCATCGGCTTGTTCTCCCCGTATGTGTCGCATTTGAACTTTTCGGCAAAGTTCGTGAGGTAGTACCGGAAGTTGGTCAGAAGGATATAGTCGCCGAAAAGATCGAGGGGCATTCCGGTATAACGGGGGAGCCAGTTCTTGGCGATCTCAAGTCGTTCAAGCATGGGCAAGTGCCTCCTTAACGCTCACACACCAGAGGGATTCCATGATTGTTTATCGTAGCAGAAAAAAGATCTTTTGTCTCGCCATTTTCGCCCATCGGCCTCTGGCTCAAAGGGAAGGTGGCGTCCTCCGTCCTCGTCCGACCTGGAGGCCGGCCGCGACTGGTGTGGTGACAGGCTTGGTTAGCTCAAACCCATCTATCACCATGACTTATCAGGGCCAACAGGAGTTTTAATTTTTTTGATGGCGGATCCAGGCATCATGCATTGCTTGACAATTTACGGCTTATAGCCTATAAGTTCTTAGCGTCGTGACCCGCTGGTTGGGAGATCGTCTAACGGTAGGACTGCATATTCTGACTCTGGCTTTCAGGGTTCGAATCCTGTCCCCCAGCCGGTTCTCGCTTCTACCATTTCTGATTTTCCGGCCGTTTCCCCTTCACGAAGATCGAATACTCGCCAGCCACACACAATGAATGGCGCGCCCCCGCCGCAGGCGGCAACGGCACAAACTCATATAGGAAGGTAAAAATGATCAACGCATCGAACGTCGCCCTCGCCTACGGTAAGAGGGTTATCTTTCAGGACGTCAATATTAAATTCACCCCCGGCAACTGTTACGGCCTCATCGGCGCCAACGGATCCGGCAAATCCACCTTTCTCAAGATCCTCGCCGGCGAAATGGAACCGGACAAGGGAGAAATCACGGTCGGCGCCGGCGAGCGGATTGCAGTGCTGCAGCAGAACCATTTCGCCTTTGACGAGGAAACAGTCTTCCATACCGTCATCATGGGGCACCGAAGGCTCTACCAACTGATGGCCGAGCGGGAAGCGCTCTATGCCAGGACCGATCTCTCGGAAGCGGATGGCCTCCGCTGCGGTGAGGTCGAGATCGAATTCGCCGAGATGAACGGCTATGACGTTGAATCCGAGGTGGCGGTGCTGCTCAACGGTCTGGGTATTCATGAGGAGCTGCGCGAGAAGAAGATGAAGGAGCTCGACGGTGGCGAGAAAGTGCGAGTGCTGCTCGCGCAGGCCCTGTTCGGTAACCCGGACATTCTTCTGCTTGATGAGCCGACAAACAATCTGGACCAGCAATCCATCACCTGGCTGGAGAATTTCCTTTTCCGATTTCAGAACACGACCATTATCGTTTCCCATGACCGCCATTTCCTGAATCAGGTCTGCACCCATATGGCGGATATCGACTTCGGCCGCATCCAGGTGTATGTTGGGAACTACGACTTCTGGTACGAGGCCAGCCAGTTGATTCTCAAGCAGCGGCAGAATGAGAACAAAAAGGCCACTGCCCGGGCCGACGAGCTCAAGGCGTTCATCCAGCGTTTCAGCTCCAACGCCTCCAAGGCGAAGCAGGCCACCTCGCGGAAAAAGCTGCTGGAAAAGCTCACTATTGACGATATGCCGATCTCCTCTCGTAAATACCCTTATGTGGTGTTCAAGCCCGGGCGGCCCTGCGGCGACATCATCCTCGAGATCAAGGACCTCTGCAAGGAGGTGGACGGGGTCACGGCCTTGCACAATCTAACCCTCACCGTCAACAAGGGGGATAAAATCGCCTTTGTCGGCGGCAACAGCCTTGCCAAAACGACACTTTTTCAGATTTTGGCCGGGGAAATGGCGCCGGACAGCGGCAACTTCCGCTGGGGCCAGACCATCTCCACCGCCTATTTTCCCAAGGAAAACAGCGATTACTTCGCCCATGGCCTGAACCTGATCGAATGGCTCCGCCAGTTTGCGCCCATCACCGAGGGCGAGAACTTCGTCCGCGGGTTTCTCGGCCGGATGCTATTCTCCGGCGAAGAGGCGCTCAAGCAGGTCGGCGTCCTTTCCGGCGGCGAGCGGGTCCGCTGTATGCTGGCGCGGATGATGCTGGCCGACGCCAACGCGCTCATCTTCGATGAGCCGACCAATCACCTGGACCTTGAATCGATCACCGCCCTCAACAACGGCCTCATCGCCTTCCCTGAGGTGGTTCTTTTCGCTTCCCATGATCACCAGTCCGTCGCCACAGTGGCGAACCGGATCATCGAGATTACCCCGACCGGAATCGTCGATCGGATGACAAATTATAACGATTATCTGGAAGACGCGGAGGTCACCCGGCTCCGAGGCGATATCTGCCAGGGAATAGCGAACTGAATCTCTAGTGTATAATGAGTCCAACGTTTTGTTACATATACTGTGGCATCAAAAACCGTCATTCCTGCGCAAGCAGGAATCCAGAAAGGCAAAAAGACTGGATTCCGAAGCCTGCCCCGTACTTGATACGGGGTTAAGCCTGGGATGACAATCAAAGTAACTGAATAGGGTCCGTTGGGATAAGGAGTTGTTTTGGCTAATTTATATAGCTGTGCAGGCCGGAGAGAAGAAAATTGACGCCAAAATAAGTAAAGAGCACTGACAGAAAGCCGCCAATGGAGAGCAGGGCGATCTTTTTGCCATGCCACCCGCGCAGACGGACATGAAGGATGATTGCATAGACGAACCACGTAATCAGAGACCAGGTTTCTTTAGGGTCCCATTGCCAGTAGGCCCCCCAAGCCGAGTGTGCCCAGATAGAACCTGTTGCGATGCCGGCGGTAAGAAACAGAAAACCGAAGATAATCATCCGATAGTTAAGGGCATCCAGGTCTTTTTTGTCATTGGATCTTTTTAACAAGTACGCGATACTAAGGCCGCAGGAAACGGCAAATGCGCCATAACCGATAAAGCAGGTGATGACATGGGCAATGAGCCAATTGCTCTGCAGGGCCGGGACGAGCGGTTCAATGCGGCTTGAAATACCCGGCGAAAACGCGGCATAGGTCAGACTAAGAAAGGCAAAAGGCACGGTGAACGCGCCTACGTGGGCAATCTTATACTTATATTCAGCAATAAAGTGGATCAAAATTATAGCCCAGGCAAAGAAGACCAGGGACTCATAAAAATTGGCAAATGGAGCATGGCCGATCCCGAGTTTGTGGGATTCAACCCAGCGTAAAATAATGGCAGCGGTGTGCGCAACAAAGGTGCCTATAGTGATAATCGAACCGATCCTTTGCCCGATTTTTGTTTTAAAGATCAGGGCAATCAGATAAAATATCACTGCCGCAAGATAGCTAAACGTTACGACAGCGAGAATCTTCGAACTCAGCATGGCTGTCCGCTTCCCCTTTTATTTTATATCGGATTTCTGGAGTTGCAGGTAGAGGTTATCAAGTCTTTCTTCCAGCCCCAGTTTGTTTTTATTTGTCTGGCCCCCGATGGTAACCGTTGTCCCCTCGCCTTTTTTCTCCAGCACAGCCCAGATCTTCCGGTGTGACATGAAAAAGGTCACGGCAATCCCCAGTACCATTAATATACTGCCGGCCCAGACAAAGGGAATGCCCGGTTCCTTAGCCACCTGGAGGCCGGTGTAGAAACCTTCCCTTACCTCGGTTACGATAAACCGGTAGGGTAATTTACTAATCCGTCCAAAGTCCGGGTCATTTTTGAATATCCAAAAGTCGGTTTGTCCTCCCTCGGGGCTGGTTAGCAACATCTGAACCGCGGGGCCCTTATCCATCACATTCGGCTCAGCCCGTAATGAACGGAGGGTGCCCAGACCATCAGGCAAAATGGCCTCCTGACCGAATGGAACAGAAAGCGGAATGGTTTTCCCGCTGGTTTTATCAACCAGATTAAGTTCAATCGCCTTTGGGAAGCGGCCGTAAGAGGCCTGATAAAAAGTGATACCTTTGTACGTAAGGGGATGGTTGACCCGGATGTTGCCGCTCAATACCGGCTGGCCCTTTTCTATAATGGTTACGTCGCTGCGATAATCCTTTGGTTCGCCGGTGGGATAAAACTGGGCCTCAAACTTATCGACGCGTAGGGCAAAGCCCAGCTTATAATCTACATCGGTATTAGGCAGACACACCTGTTCCGCAACCGCCCCCTCCGGCAAGTTAACGCTGCTTCTGAACCCACCCAGGGAGCTTGCTATCCCGGCAATATAGAAAATAACGACACTAAGATGCACGACATAGACACCGAGACGGGATAATCTCCCTTTTTCCCGCCAGAGAATCGTTGTTGAGCCGGCCGTAGTCTCGTTCAGGTCGCCCAGCTTACCTGAAAGAATGGGAAGGAGTGCGGCTTTAACCACAGAAGGGTTCGCTTTATATTTTAAGGCCCTCGTCCCTGGCCTGGCCAGGACAGCCTTTTCGTCAAGCCTCTTTTCTTTTGGGAAAACAATATCCCAGACATGCCGGAGTCTGTCCGTAGTACAGACGATCAGGTTCAGTGCCAGGAGAAGGAGAAGGAGCCTAAACCAACCCGCGTGATAGAGGTCCAGAAGAGATAGCGAATCCAAAAACTGGTAAGTACCATACCCATAATTCTGAATATATAAGGCCGGGGGGCCATTTTGAGGAATAAGAGTCCCGACAATAGAGCTTACCGCAAGAAATATGAGTAAGAATATGGTAAGGTTAACCGAGGCGAGGGCCTTCCAGATAGGTTGTTTTTTTTCGGGTGGTGCTGAGGGACTGTTTTCCGGTTTCATGTCATTGTATCTCAAAGGGTTATTAAGGTGTCATAAGTCATGGAAATCTTGTGAAGACTACCTAAAAAAGCAATCCTTTTATTAACACCCTTATCCTCCGCTTGTCAAGGATTTTATGGTCTCCACTGCTTACGGTTAACACCATACCCAAAAAGAAAGGCGGCCATTAATGGGGCCGCCTTTCCAGGTTTATCTCCTGATATTACCCTTACTTGGGCATAGCGTGGGCAGTATTGTGGCATTCACCACACTTTTTAAAGCCCTTGAGTAGAGCTGGACTATGAGCCTGGCCATGGCAGGCCTCACACTGGATAATATCCCGATGTTTGGGATGGCATCTGGCGCAACTTAGTTGATCGTGCTTGGTCTGACTCTTCTGAAGATCCTGCAAGGCCTTGGGATGGCATGCCGCACAGGTGTCTCGCGGTGTTTCAAGCGGATACGTGATCACCAGTGGCCTGTGCACAGGGTGGCAGCTTAAGCACTCGGCATTGGTCTGGGTTGGTGTATGTGGTGAATGGCAATCGGCACAGACCGGTATATGACGGTGCACGCTATGGCAGTCGGAACAAGCCACGTCTGTATGTTTACTCTTATGGGTCTTAAGCTCGTCGGCTACTTTGCCGTGACAGGCAGAACATCCGGCATCCATGGCTGGGCCGGACATCTTGACCGTCGGCGCATGGGGGTTGGCATGGCAATCAGCGCAGTTGGCCAGTTTGTCGCCATGAGCCAGTCCGTGACAGGTGTTGCATTTGGGCATAATGTCTTCATATTTCACCTTACCCGGATGGTACACGTGGTATTTCTCATGACACTTGGTGCAATCGATCTGGTGCTTGCCGCCTTCATTGCGGATGGTATTGTAATAATACAAATGGCACTGACCGCACTGCTCTGTCTTTAGAGGCAATATCTCCTTTTCATACAGCGGCGCTATCTTGGCCTTGACCTTCGCCGGCGCTGTCACGGCCGGTACTGTCTCCCCCGGGGCCGGCGTAATAGCTATGTCTGAAATAGTCCCCGGTGCCGGTACAGTTACTATGCGCTGTTCCGCACAACCCCAAATAACTGCGATAAGTAGTAATACTAACCCCCCAAAGGCTACCAGTAATCTTTTCATTGTCCACCTCTCCTAACCAAACCTTGGAGGGGTGCCTCTAGGGGCACCCCTTACCGTTTACATATTAGCCCTTCCCAGAACAACCTTTCTATTTTAACAGGGTGTGTGCAGTGCCATGACACTTGCCACATTCTGGATATTTTGCATGGATACCGGATGCATGCGGTCTTCCATGACACGCCTCGCAGGGCGGAACTACCTTGTGTTTGTCGCGATGGCAATAGACACAGGATAGATCATGATGTTTCGTAGTGTTGGCCTTCAAGTTGTCATAGGCGTCATAATGGCACGCCGCACAGGTCTCTGAGGGTGTATCCATGCCATATCTGATGTCCAGGGGTTTATGTGGTGGATGACAGGCCTTACAGGTCTCAAAGGTCATATCTTTAGTATGTGGATCGTGGCATTTTAAACAATCAAGGTACTGTCTATGCACCGGGTGACACTTTGAGCAATCTAATAGGGCATGTTTGCTTGGAGAAACCGCCATCTCATTTCCCTGCTGTGGATGGCAGGTAAGACATACCGGCGTGGTCTTCTCGCCCATCTTGATATCTAACGGTGCATGGGTATCCACATGGCAGGAGGCACATTGCGGCAATTCATAGTGAGGCTTACCGGCATGGCACATGGCACATTGTGGAATAGCGCTGGTGCCCAGCGGCGGATGCTCAGTATGGCAATCCAGGCACCCGACAGCCGTCTTGTGCTTGGCCCCTTTAGAAGCAATAGTGGCCGGCTGTTGCGGGTGGCACTTCACGCAATCGCTATTGGACAGGGCCGCCTCTGCAGCAATGGCATTACTAACGGGACAGTCATAATACAAAAACGCTGCCATAAGGCCTATGGCCAGAACCGCAAATACAACAAATAGTTCTTTTTTATGAAACATATAGCGCCCTCCACAAGGGATGAATAGTGATTCAACGCAAGCGATGTTAGCATTACAAATAACCTATGTCAAGCTTTTAGTGGGAGAAAAATAATTTTTGCAGAGTTGCCGAATGAACGAACGTGCTGAGTTATTGAAACAAAATAAGAAGCGGCGTAAGAGCTGCTCTTACGCCGCTTGTGTAAAGGTTTATAGTGGCCTTATTTTAACTTATAACCCATCCTTGTCGCTGTGACACTTGAAACATCCTGTACCGGCTGCAGCACCCGTCGTACCGGCTACCATACCACTATAGTCCCACCTCAGAATGTCAGCATAGTTCGTGCCATGCACTCCGTGGCAGGAGAGACACATGACAACCGCGGTAGCCCTCGTAGGTAAAGACGGATCAGTATAGGCGACGGGCACTGTGGCGTCATAAGTGAGTGTCGGATCATAACTGGAGTACGGTGCGGTAGTGGGCAGCAGTATATCGGTTGGGTGTCTGATCCATGCGCCGCTTACACCATGTCCATCGGCACCTGATCCATGAAATTTACCATGACATTCAGCACACAACCCGCTCATGGTACCATTAGTACCTGGGGATGTTAAAGATGCCGTGTCCGGGGCGCTTGCGCCTTTATATTTATTGGTGACAGCAGCTGATAAGTTCTGCCAGCCATTCGTCGCATCATTGTTTTCCACGCCTTTTACCCCGAGCAGAAAGCGATAGCTCTTGGGAACCGTGGATCCGTCTATGCTGGCGTCGGAGCCATGGTGAGAGCCCTTTATGGACGACAATTCATTTTCTGTGGCCCGATTACCGTGGCAACCGTACGTGCCGCCGCAGGTAAAGTTGGCGTTGGTGATGCCAGTAGTAAACTCGTCGCCGGGGGGGGCCGTAAGGCTGCCGTCCGTGCCCAGAGCAGACAGCGTTGCGTTCACGTTATGGCCTTTAGCAGCGCTTGCCCCGGTACCCTTGGAGCTACCAAGATAATTGATATAACCAAAATTACCGCCGGCCAGATCGGTAGCACTGGTGTGGTACACTTGCGGGACCTTGCTTGTTCCCATGGTTACCACATGGTTCGCAGTTCCCTGGGCGTGACAGCCTGCGCAAGTGGTGGTGAGGATAGAGTTGCCACCAGTGCCAGTACCTATTGTTACTGTGGTGCCGTTTTGGCTGTTATGCATGGTATGGCAACTTACGCATGTACCAGATACAGCGGCGAAGGCATAGCCAATTGGTACCAAAGCCAGAAGCCCGCTCAATAGAACGGTTAATAAGCCGACCTTGAACATTTCCGCCCTTCTCATAAATATCACCCCTTTCTCCATATTTTTCATATTTGTACTCAAAGTCATCCCCTCCTTTCTAATTTTTGGCCATAAAGAGAAGGGCCGGTTACGCCACTGGGCTCGCCTCCGGCACCATGGCGTCCAACGTGGGCACCGGGGGGTCACTGCCCTCCCTTTCTTAAAATCCAAGGAACTTTTTAATTTTAGGAACTTTCCCTTATCTCTTCAGTCTCACCTGCCTTATTGCCTTCCACATCCTTCTGAATTCCGAGGCCAACGGGTCAGTCCCCGCCTTCAATCAACTTATCGGTAAAGATAGAGAAAACTTTAATTTTTTATTCCTCTGCGGACACTTTTTCACTTGTTAGATGTATCGGCAAGATGTTTAAAAACTTTAATATCTTGTATCATTTTAGTTGTTTGAAAGACGTCACCCTCCGCGTTGTGGCGTAACCTTTCACATAGGAGCCCTCATTGGTCATTGCGAGCGGAGCGAAGCAATCTTAGGAGATTGCCACGGCACTTCGTGCCTCGCAATGACACAAACGAAGGTAACCGTTAAAACTAACGTTTTTTCAAAGGGATAAAGTGTTATAATATTTTTAATTAATTGACAGAATACAGAGGGTTAGGTATGGTCTATCCGTATGAGATAAAAGGCCAAAGGTCAAATCAATGGTAAAATGAGAAAGTTGGATTTGATGAATTCGTAAAAAGTCTGAAAAGGCTATTTTCTGTCATTCCTGCGGAAGCAGGAATCCA
>JASEGX010000088.1 GCA_030017815.1 Thermodesulfobacteriota bacterium
GGGTGATAGATGGGTTTGAGCTAACCAAGCCTGTCACCGCACCAGTCGCGGCTGGCCTCCAGGTCGGCCGGGGACGGATACGCCCTCGACTGAATTTATCGGGGGGCAGATTCCCGATTAAACCCTCGGGAATGACAAAAGGGGGGCATTCGGGTATGACATTCTTTAGGTTCTTACGGACAACGGTGAACTGACAACGGTAAACGGATACGCATCGGGACATAAAATCAGCCAACATCATCCTGGTTTCAGGAGACTCTGAATCTGCTTATAGAGATCTGAAAACCTGTAAGGCTTAACAACGTACCCATTCGCTCCCAGTTGTATACCTTTTTCTACATCGGTTCGCTGGGCTTTTGCAGTTACAAAAATTATGGGTATGAATTTGGTGATTTTTGATTTCCTTAGCTGCTCGATTACTTCATAACCATCCATCTTGGGCATCATAACGTCCAGAACGATCAAATCCGGCTTTTCGGCCAAAGCGTACCTAACGGCTTCCAGGCCGTTGGCGGCTACCTCAACTTCGTAACCCACCTTCCTGAGATTGTAGGCGAGGATGTCCCTCATTGGCTTCATATCATCTACGACCAGTATCTTTTTGGCCATATTCCGGTTCCTCCCGTTCACAAGGCAAAAGCACTGTGAAGACAGAACCTTTACCCAGTCTGCTCTTCACAGATATTTTTCCCTGATGTGATTCAACAATGTACTTTACGATTGGCAGCCCCAGTCCTGTACCTTGTATCTCGTAAGTATCTGAATTATCCACCCTGTAGAACTTTTCGAAGATGTGAGGGATCTCTTTCTTGGCCATCCCAAGCCCTTGGTCGGAGATATCACACCTTATCATTTTTCCTTCCATCCGGGCTTTTATAGCTATCTGGCCCCCCTTAGGTGAAAACTTGATGGCATTGTCCGTCAAATTCAGGAATAGCTGGATCATTTTGTCCATGTCTGCCCACAAATTCGGCAGGTCTGCAGGGATATCAACCACTACTTCATGCTTGGCGGTCCTGGATTCCAGGTCTCTCAGTACAGCCCGGACAATATCCGAGAGAGCAACAGCCCTCAACTCTATCTCAAATCTACCCGATTCAATGCGAGAAATATCTAAAAGGTCGTTTATCAAGGCGGCCAGTCTATCGGTTTCGCGATCAACCACGGTAAGGAATTCTCGCTGCGTCTGGTAATCAGCGGGATCGACCTGCTCAAGAAGGGCCTCAACATATGATTTGATGCCTGCCAGCGGAGACCGCAGTTCATGGGAGACATTTGAAACGAATTCACTCTTCATGGTATCCAGTTCTCTTAGCCTTTCGATCTCCTGTGACGCTGACATGTCCCTGAGAACAATAATTGTACCGATATGCTGGCCCTTGTGGTCAACGAAGGGGGAAAAAGACATGGCCAGCGGAATCGGGGCATCACCGACCACCTCGTGTTCAAATTGCGTCTCAAATGCGCAGCGGCTTCTTGCAGTCTGTTTTTTGGCTCTTTCAATCATCTTGGCCAAGTCCGGGGGCAGGGCTTTCTTGTAGGTCAGTCCAATAATATCTGCGGACGGAAGTCCCAGCATGGCAGTGGCATTCTTATTTATATGAGTAATATCGTCTGAGGTATCAATGGTAATGATTCCGTTGTTTATGCCTTCCAGAATGTTGTAGACATACTCTCTTGACCGATTCAACTTTGAGTATAAATCATGATTTTCCAGGGCTACAGCCGTCTGACTGGCCAGAAAGGAAAGGTGCTTGATGTTTGCCTGATAAAGACTTAGGACCGGATCGGAGAATACCAGCAAAAACCCCAAATCCCTTTTAATCCCTTGCAACGGAACTATAGTAACAAAATCACTCTCTCCTTTGTTTGGACATTTTGGAGAAGACTTATTGAGAAATATATTTGTACATCGTCTCTCTTTCAAAACCCACTCAATAATCTCATCTTCCAGCTTTAGATTTTTTAAATCCTTTTCTGAGATGCTATGAAATCTCACTGGCTGGTATGAGCTCAATTTTTCATCCCAGAGATATAAGACGCAGGAGTTGTGCACAATGGTTTGGTTAACCATCTCAAGGAACATATTTACGATCTGGTCGAAATCGTAGATCGAGATTACCTGCCTGCTCATATCTTGCAGTACCGACAACTGCTCGACTTCTTCCCGCAGATCGGAAATCGTTTTTTGCAGGGAAAAGACATCTTCTTCGACGGGCTTAATCATCATTACAAATCACCAATATCTATTTCGCATACGTCAAGAGTTCACCAGCGACTGCCAATTCTTTTTCCACCTCTGAGAACAGCTTCACTAGGAGCTGCTTGTTGAGTTTCACCAGCTTCCATGATTCTTCATTTACACAAGGGACTTTGCGGTCCCCCCCATTGCCCATGCCTGCCGCGCGACAAAGTACGTCTGCCACATGCACTATGGCCGCCACCCTAATCGACTCCCCAGCCTGAGGGGGGTTGTGATGAAAACGAATGACTTTCAATAACTGCGGCGGAAGGTTCCATTTATTTGCCAAAATGCTTCCTACGGCAGCATGGTCCAAGCCGAGCAACTTTTGTTCCGCCTCCCTAATTAGAATTCCTTTGTCCTTTACCAGGTCTATGACTCTGGTAAACTCCTCTCCAAAATAGGCGTCCAGAACCAATTTTCCCAGGTCATGAATCAAACCGGAGATAAAAATCTCTTCAAAATTATTTATTCCCAACCTCTTGGCGATCAGTTTTGCGGTAACACCGCAAGCCAGAGAGTGTTTCCAAAATCCTTCCCGATCAAAATTTCCACTTCGTTTTAAAAACATGTCGAATACGGACACGGCCAAGACCAGATTCCTAATACTGGCAAAACCAAGTATAACTATGGCATGATTGATAGTGGTTATTTTCTGAGGAAATCCGTAGTATGCGGAATTTGCCATTCTCAAGACCTTTGAGGTTAGTGCCTGATCTTGAGAAATGGCTTTCCCCACCTCCAGAGCAGAGGACTTCGGATTCTGGGTGATTTGGATAATGTTATCGGCTACCACGGGAAGGGTAGGAAGGTCTCTTATATTCTCGCCAAGCTTTGTAAGCTTCGTCCTTAAGTCAATCTGCACCATGAGCGGATCCTTTTCCGGCAACATATTCCCTCACCGCAGCCATAATCTTTTCCATAATGGCATTACCCCTCACGTCGGAAAACCTGCCCTCAAGTTCTTCCATTCCTATGCCTTTTGATATCGCAGGGGTATTTTCCTGGCCGTCGCCCTCCACGCATAATTCCGAAACTCCCCACGATTTCAATTTCTTAATCAAATCATCTGTTAGCACAGTCCCTTTCTTAAGGATCAGGCTTCCCCGGCTATTCAGAGTGTCCTCAGCGATAACCATGCCTGATTCTGCATTGTTTAGATCAATGTTCATGAGTCGCTTCCAGATTTGGCAGTACCAGCTTGGCCAGCTTACCTTAGCCGCTTTATCCGTATATCGGTTATGGATGGAAAAATCTTAAGAGATTTTTTTCTCTTACAACCCTTAGTACGCTCACGCGTTTCGAAAGCAGGAAGATAGACATAGAAAGCGGGAACCGCGTTGCCGGGCTTGCCAATGACTTTGGCCTTTCCCAGCCAGCAATCAGTATCTCCTGTTTTCCTTCCCGGTTTTCAAATCTCGTAACCGTTCACCGTTATCCGTAAGAACCGGAAAGGCGCTTTTTTCGGTGAACAGTCAACGGTGAACGGTTACAAATCTTCCATATCTCACAATCCAATCTTCCGCTTTTCGATGTTCCTCATTTGAAGTTTTGTTTCTACACTTCCTTGTCACCAGGGCGAGTAAAGATTATCCATGGGTAAAAGGAGAGCGTGGTTTTTACCTTGCTTCTCTGGCCAATCTCTGGGAAAGTCTGGCTGCCTTCTCTGTCTCTACAAAGCTCAGTATGGCGCCCACATCTTTACTCTTCATGGCCGAAAGGATCTGCAACGCCACATCGTCGTTTAACTTTTCAATAAGGCTGGCCGCCTTATCAGGCTTCATGGCGCTGTAAGCCCCGACCAGATGTTTTAAACGCGTCTCTTGAGACTGCCTGGCGGCCTCGACATTTTTCTGAAGCTGGCCCTGTAGTTCTGTTTGTAACTGGGAGAGCTTAGCTAGTTTGTTTTCTATATCCTTCTTCAGGATCAAAAGCTCCGCTTCCTTTTTTCTTAGTTCTTCTTCTCTGGTTGCCAGTTCGCGGCGTTTATTTTCCAGCTCTTCGAACAGCTTAAGATCATCTAAGGCAATAGCCTGCTTATCCTTTCCCTTTACTTTATCCTCGGCTATAGCCTGATTATGGCCCAGTGGTTGCCAGCGAAATCCACGTTCATAAAAATAAAACCCGAGCACGCCCAGCTTGATACAGATAATCGCTAAAAAGAAAAACATTATGTGCCTGAGGGTATTGAATCTACGCATGTCCCAGTCCTTCTGAAAACACATCCTTAGCCTGACGCCTTATAAGAACCAATTCATCGTTTTCTTTCTGTTCCATGCGTATCATCTCCTGAGTAAAGGCGTCAAAATCTTTTTTCTTTAATTTCTCGACCATCTTCTTTTCCCTGGACAACTTGAGAAGCTTCTGCCTGGCCTCTTCAACCGCCAGGGTTGATGCCTGCACCACTTCTTCCTGTATGGCAATGTCCTTAGCCAACAGGTTAAGATAGTTTATATAAAGTAAATGCTGCGCTGCCGGGATGCCTTTTGTCCTTTTTTCTATCAACTCAGACAAACATTCCTCTTCCTGGGTTCTTAGCCGATTCAGCTTCTGTTCCGCCTCTGCCCGTTCGGTCATCTTTTGAGCCAGGAACTGCTGAGCGACCTCCTCCAGACGTTTCTTGTAATTTAGCAAGGTCTCAAATTTAAAAGAATAGCGCATGGTATTCATCCGGCGACTATTGTTCCCGGTCGTGCCATAGGCGGATCCGCCGGGGCGAACTCCACGCTTTCAGCGCTCAGCCATCAGCTGTCAGCAAAAAATCAAAACAAACAGCTTGAGCTGAACGCTGAGAGCTGAATGCTGACTGGTCGTCCGGAATTTTCCTGGTTTCCGGACGAAAATTATCCCGCAAACAACGCCGCCAGTTGGGCGGCACTTTCGCCATAGCTTACCCGTTCCTCTACTTCCTGTTGCAGATATGCATTGACCTTATCGATCATCTTGACGGCATAGTCTATTTTGAGGTTGCTTCCTTTTACGTATGCCCCGATATTAATAAGGTCTTCGGCCTTCCGGTATGTGGCCAGGATGTTGATGAGTTTTTTGGCGTTCTTTCGCTGATTCTCTCCGGTAATATCCCGCATCACCCGGCTGATACTGCCTAGAACATCTATAGCCGGATAGTGATTCTCGTGGGCCAGATCACGGGATAAGACAATATGCCCGTCTATGATGGAGCGTGAGGCATCGGCAATAGGCTCATTCATATCATCTCCCTCGACCAGCACGGTATAAATACCCGTAATACTCCCGCCGCCGCGTTTGGTCCCGGCCCGTTCCAGCAATTTAGGCAGTTGAGCAAAGACAGAGGGGGTATATCCGCGCGAGGTCGGCGGTTCGCCGATAGCCAGCCCCACTTCCCGGTAGGACATGGCGAAACGGGTTATCGAATCCATCATCAGGATAACGTCTTTGCCTTTGTCCCGGAAATATTCAGCTATGGCTGTGGCCAGATAAGCTCCACGCATCCTTATAAGCGGCGGCTGGTCTGAAGTGGCCACTACCACTACCGAACGCCTTAGGCCCTCCTCTCCCAAGTCCCGCTCGATAAATTCTCTTACCTCCCGGCCCCGTTCCCCGATAAGGGCTATAACGCTGATATCGGCAGCGGTGTGCCGGGCGATCATCCCCATAAGCACACTCTTCCCTACACCCGAACCGGACATAATACCGATTCGTTGCCCCTTGCCTATAGTAATAAGGCCGTTTATGGCCCGCACGCCCACATCCACCGGTTCACTTATACGCTCACGCAGTAAAGGGTTCAAGGGCTCGGCATAGAGAGGATAATCTGTTTCATATTCTATGCGATCCTTTTGATCGATCTGATTCCCGAGTCCGTCTATAACCCGCCCCAGGAGTTTTTGGCCTGTCTTGATATTGGGACTCTGCTGTTTAAGCCTTATTCTACTGCCCGGTTCTATGCCCCTCATCTCACCCAAAGGCATAAGCAGCACCCGGTCGTTTCGAAAACCAACTACCTCCGCTGGAATGCTGCTTCCGTTATTTTTAAGATCAATCTCACATATTCCACCCACAGCCATACCTGGTCCCCGGCCCTCGATGACCATACCGATTACCTGGGTTACTACACCCTGCACACTGATGGTCTTTGCCTCTTCAACGGCCCGCCTATAGGCCTCCCAGTTAATGGCCGGGTTACTGGCTGGAGGCATTCGTTATCCCCTTACCGGCTTCCAGAACCTTCTCTATAGCAGCCTCGACAGCCGCCAACTGTCCGTCTAAAGTAACATCTATATCACCAAATTCCGTTTCCAGCAGGCAACCGCCCCGCGTAATATTTTTGTCTTCTACTATCTCTACATGCTTTAGCCCGGCAATCCCCTTTAAAAAATCTTCTTTAATCTCATCGACGAACGCAAAATCATACGGATGAGCCCTGATCCTTACTTTTGAATTTTCCACCACGTAATTCAGCGCCTCCCTAATGGCGTATCTTATCAATTCCGCTGAGGTGGCAACCTCGTGATGGATAACCTTTTTAGCAATCGCAAGGGTCAGAGTTAATATCTCTTCCTCCCATTTCTTGTAGAGCAAGGACTTAAGATCGTTGATTTCACGCATTATCCTGGTAAAATTCTGCAGCTCAATTATGAGCTTTTCTTTGCCGAATTCAAAACCGTCCTTTTCTCCCTGGGCGTATCCTTTCTCATAGGCCTCGTGTTCAATGAAAACGGATTTCTCTCTGGCCTGGCGAATGATTTCTTCGGCCCCCCCCCTGGCACCATATTCATCATTCCCCGAGCCCTTGCCCGTCCCCTGGCCATCTCCCGGATTACCCTGGAGGAAGGCCTCCAATCTTTCGAAGGGAAAGTTCGTTTTCCTTTTAGTGCCGACTTTTTGCCTCATAAGCCTTGACGTAAACAGTCCTTAGCCGATTGGTACGTATGACGCACTCTACTACTCAGCTTTCAACGATCAGCAATTAGTTAGCGTTCGAATTGTTCGAGACGTTAGAGCTGGTTGAATCATTCAGTCGTTCGAACGTTTCGAACGTCGAACATTCTAACGACCCCTGTCGTCTGACGCTCTAAACTATACAAAAACGTCTTCCCCGCCCTTGCCGCCCAGCATAATTTTGCCTTCGCTTTCCAGCCTCTTGGCCACCTTTATGATCGCCTGCTGGGCCAGTTCTACATCCCTTAACCTTGCCGGCCCGGCGATCTCCATGTCTTCCTTAAGCATCTCGGCCGCACGCGAAGACATATTACGGAATATCTTGTCTTTAAGCTCCTCCGAGGCAGTCTTTAAAGCCATCTTAAGTTCATCACTGCTGACCTCTTTAAGTATGGCCATTATGCTGCGATCGTCCACCTGCAGGAGGTCTTCAAAGATAAACATCCTCTTGCGAATCTCATCGGCCAGGTCCTGTTTCTGTTCTTCGATCTGTTCCATGATGGATGCTTCTGTGGCCCGGTCCGTCTGATTCAATATCTCCGCGGCCGTTTGAATACCGCCGATGGTATGCGCTCCCTCTGTGCCGCCGATAACCGTCAGCTCTTCCTGAATAGCCTTGTCAATCTCTTCAATAACCTCAGGGCTGACTTTTTCCAGCATGGCAATGCGCATCAATATATCGGCCTGTATATTCTGCGGCAAATCCATAATGATACCGGCGGCCTGCGATTGTTCCAGGTGCGCAAGAACCAGGGCGATAGTCTGGGGATGCTCGCTCTTAATAAAATTAACAACCGTTCTGCTATCTAACTTCCTTATCTTCTGAAAGAAGTTAAGTTTCCATTCCTGTTCAATATCTTGCAGAATGGTCTGCGCCTGTTCGCCCTTAAAAGCATGGTTTACCGCCTTCTTGAAAAACTCATTGCCATCTACCGTTAGCCCTCTAAGCGATCCGGAGGAGACAAAACCCTGGAATTCCGTGACCAGGTTTTCAACAATATCCCCCGAGACAGGTTCAACATTAGTCATCTGTCTGGCCAACTCTTTGATCTCATCTTCCTTCAGTCTCTTAAAGACTTCAGCCGTAAATTCTTCTCCCATGGCCAGGAGAAGAATAGAGGCCTTTTGCGGACCAGAAAGGTGCTTCTCACTCTTCTCAGCCATTTATTTTTCCCTCAACCACTTTTTTACCAGTTCTGCCGCCCGGTCAGGCTGGCCTTGCACCAGTTGCCTTGTGTGATCTCTTTCCGCCTCTTTAAAGTCCACTAACGCTCCTTTTTCCAAGTCCCTGATTGATGCCGGCAGACCCGTTAAAACCGTTTTTTCCGGCCTGCTTGTAAGCAACCACTTCAATAGCGGTTTAGCCACAAAGAAGATAAATATTAGAACCAGAGCAATATTAAATAACGGCCTGGCTATCTTCGAGAAATACTCCTGCCATGGGATAGATACCGGTGCCTCTTCTTCCGGTGCACCCCAGGCAAAGGGTATATTTACAACTTCCACCTGATCGCCTCTTGCCTCATCGAAGCCGACCGCCTTTTTGACTATGTTCTCAAACTGGCTGATTTCAGTTTGTGCGCGCGCTGCATACTGTCGGGTGCTTTTTCCTTCCTTAGCCGCCGTCTCTTTGTAGACGCCGTCTATCATTACCGCCACGGAGAGTCTTTTAATGGAGCCGGCTGGTCCCAGTACCTGCCTGTTTATCTTGTTTATCTCATAATTTGTGATCTCGCTTTCCTTTTGATAAAGGGACTTATTGCCGAGATTGACGCTTCCTTCCAACTTACCGGCCAGGCTCCCCTTTACCCCAGGGATACCGGCCGGAATGTTGCTCCCGCCTTCTGATTTTTCTTCTGAGCGCTGTTCGCTTCTTACAACCGCACTATCCGGGTCGTATTTTTCTTCGGTTATATTTATCTGCTGGAAATCGATGTCTGCTGAAACACGGGCGATGGCCTTGTTGGGCCCTAACACCTCTCCCAGCATGCTTTCTACTTTTTTCCTTAGCCCATCTTCTATGCCTTTCTGGTATTCGAGTTGTGCCGTGGAAAGAGGTCCAGTCATATCAGAGCTACTCTTTTTGTGAAATAACTTACCGCCAACATCAGCTATAGTTACATCTTCAGGAGCCAGTCCCTGCACCGCACTGGCTACCAGATGAACAATGCTTTCTACCTGATTATTATTGAGTTTCATACCACCCCTTAACTTCAGGATAACCGAGGCAGTGGGTTTCTTTTCTTCCTCTACAAAAAGAGACTCCCGGGGTATGGCAATATGCACCCTGGCCTGCTCCACCTCCCGAAATTGGCTGATGGTACGGGCCAATTCTCCTTGTACCGCGCGTTGATAATTGAGTT
>JASEGX010000272.1 GCA_030017815.1 Thermodesulfobacteriota bacterium
ATAATGGGCGTCGTCTTTAGAGGGGTGGTCAAGATTGTAATGCAGCCCCCGGCTTTCTTTACGCAGGAGGGCACAGGTGACGATCAATTCCGCTACAGTGGCCAGGTTGCGCAGTTCTAAAAAATCCCCGGTTATTATGTAATCCCAGTAATGTTGCTGTATCTCTTTTTGTATAAAATCGAGACGTTTTTGGGCCAGGGCCAGGCGTTTGTCTGTCCGCACAATGCCTACATAGTTCCACATGAGACGGCGTATCCCGTCCCAGTTGTGAGATATAAGTACCGATTCCTGCAGGTCCACGGCGCCACCCGGATCCCAGGGCGGAACTGAGGGCGGAGTATAGGAAGATTTATGCCCTATCTCTTCGATGGATGAAAGTAAGGCCTGGTGGGCGAAGACGACCGCCTCCAGCAGGGAATTAGAAGCCAGGCGATTTGCTCCATGTAGCCCGATGCAGGCAGTCTCGCCTATGGCATAGAGACCGGCGATACTGCTGCGGGCATAAATATCGGTTAATATACCTCCACACATGTAATGGGCGGCGGGTACAACCGGAATGGGTTCTTTGGTGATGTCGATGCCCAGGGAGAGGCATTTCTGATAAATATTTGGGAAACGATTCTTAATAAAATCTGCCGGGCGATGACTGATGTCCAGATAGACGCAATCATCGCCGCTCTTCTTGAGCTCGGCGTCTATGGCGCGGGCCACGGCATCCCGCAGGGCCAGGTCTTTTAAAGGATCATATTTTTCCATAAAGGCCCGTCCGTGTTTATCAATCAGGATCCCTCCTTCGCCCCGGACGGCCTCTGAGATAAGAAAGTTCTTGGCCTTAGGGTGATAGAGGCAGGTGGGATGAAATTGAACAAATTCCATGTTGGCCATCCTGGCTCCAGCCCGGTAGGCCATGGCCATGCCGTCTCCCGTGGCGATGTCCGGATTGCTGGTGTAGAGGTAAACCTTTCCGGCCCCGCCCGTGCAGAGGAGGGTTATCCTGGACAGAAAGGTATGGATTGAACCTGTTTGGGTGTCCAGAACGTAGGCCCCAAAGCAGGTCTCCTGGTTGTCTTTACCCTTTTTCTTTAACAGCTTGCCCCTGGTCAGGAGGTCGATAGCAACATGGTTTTCATAGATGGTAATGCGCGGATTTTCTCTGGTCCTGGCTACAAGGGCCCGTTCGATCTCCTGTCCGGTGAGATCCTGGGCATGGACGATACGCCGGCGGGAATGACCGCCTTCCTTACCCAGGTCAAAGTGTGTCTGGTTTTCCGGCCGTGTGGTAAATTGTACCCCGATATCCACTAATTCTTTGATCCTTTCCGGGGCTTCCTTTACGACCAGCTCCACTACATCCGGACGAGACAGGCCATCTCCCGATCGCAGGGTATCTGCAATATGCAGTTCAAAGGAGTCGTCCGGGCCTGTGACCGCAGCAATCCCTCCCTGGGCGAGATTGGTGCTGGTATCCACCATGGCCTTTTTGGTGACGATTGTTACCTCACCATAACGCGCCGCTTTCAAGGCAAAGCTAAGTCCGGCAATACCGCTGCCGATGACTAAAAAATCAGTTTTAATTTCCACTTAAATCTCCCCATGGTATTTGTGAAGCAATCGATTATTGCTATTATTCCAATTTTGGGTATCATAGGGCAACCTATTATTTTAGTATCGTTCAAAAGGTGAGGCAAAAAGGTTTTGATTAAAACACGATCT
>JASEGX010000089.1 GCA_030017815.1 Thermodesulfobacteriota bacterium
GGCTTTCGCCGGAATGACGGAAAACGGTATTTTTGGACTTTTTACGAAGCCATCACTATTGACTAATGACATTCACTCTCCGGATTTAGAATTTTATCTCATGTGCCTTTTGTATAACTGTAAAATACAATATCAGCCGTATCTTTTCCGGATCAATCTGCTTTTGCTGCGCGAGCATCTCCCGGTAAGTCAGAAGTTGTCTACGGTAAAGCATCTCCTGTTCCTTTAAGAATTTTTCAGGGCCGGCATCTGATGGTAAGGGCGTGGTTTTGTAGTCAACGAGCCACCAATAGTCTCCATCGAAGACTACACGATCGATGATGCCGCTCCGTACGGTCCCTGTCGCACGCCCCGGCGCATCTACGACCGGCTGGTCTTCGATCATCCACTCGCTGGTGGCAAAGGGATGATCGGGACGTAGAATGTATGCACAGAATTCTTCCTTCAGGCAGGCCTTAACCTCGGCCAGTATCCCTTTAGCTGATCCCTGAGACGTATGTTTATCTACCCCCTCAGCCAGCATGGCCACAGCCACTGCCCTTTCTGTCGGGAGGGGTTTCCCTTTGCTCAGGTGTTCAAAAAGACGATGGATTACCGTCCCACGGGCCAGGTGGTAGTCCGAAATCTGTGGCGGATGTGTATTTGAACCGCTCTCCCGCAGGGGCATTTCTCCCTTGAGACTGGAAGGGGAAATTACCTGATAAGGCAGCCTTTCCGGGGTAAAGGGAATAGGCTCCGGGAGTTCTGACTTGATTGAAATAGCCGGGGCCGCCGCCCCTGTTGCGGAGAGGACAGGGTTCGGCAGGTATTCAACCCTGGCCTTTAGCCCAGCGTGTGCCAGGAGGTAGGACAAGAAGGAGCGTTTCGTGGCCGAAGATTCGCCGTTTTGTTCTGTGACCAGTCCGCTCAGGTAAAGTTCCTTTTTAGCTCGGGTTGCGGCTACATAGAAGAGGCGTTTAGATTCAGCCAGTTGGCGTTTTTTCCAGATGTCTTTCAGGAGGTTATAGGTCTTATCCTCTTTCTTTAGACGCCGGTCAGGGCTCAGGGCAATAAGGTGCTCGCCTGCGGAGCCGGGCAGGCGTTCCAGGAGATAAGGCGGCGAGTCTTTACCGCTGCCCCCTAATGGGTTCCAGTCCAGGTAGGGGAGGAAGACAACATCAAATTCCAGACCCTTGGCGCGGTGGACAGTCATTATCTGTACCGGTGAACGAACGGAGAGGGGATCCGGCGGGGCATAGGCGGTTTCCAGTAATAAGTTAAGGCGGGAGAGGGTCTCTTCCGGGATACCGGACTCAGCATCCGTCAGGATTTTTAGAAACCGGCGACAGTTTTCCACCCCTGCCGGTCCAAACCGGGTACATACTGCGGCCGGGCCGTTTACACCTTCCCATATCGCACCTACGACCTCGGTCAGTGGCTGACGTCCTATTTGTGGTGAGTAGAGGGCAATGGATCCCCACAGGTTTTTTAATGTTTCCGGGGCGATGGCGCTGTATTTAAACCTTTCAATTTTTTGTGACCAACTTATTCCGTTCTGCTTGGATACCTCATAGAGGATATCTAAACCTACCCAGCACCAGGTGGAACGGAGGAGCGAGGTCCAGGCCAGGTCATCGTGGGGCCTTACCAGGGCCAGGGCCAGGGAGTACATATCCACTACTTCAGGGCGTTCTTTTAGTAAAATTCCCTCTTGAACCTGCACCTTAAGGCCCTCTCTGGCCAGGGCCTTAAGATAAGCAGCCAGATAGGTGCGGGCCGGAAGCAGGATGCCTATGGTTTTACCGTCACAATTTGCCGAAATTCTTTTTACTTCTCCAGCCAGCCAACCTGCTTCCCGGAATCTGGCTTCATTCAGCGAGCCATCATTTTTGGTGAAGGTCGCCAGGACAATTCTCCCCCTGCCTTCTTTGCCCGGTGCGGGTAGAAATGCCTGGTAATGTACTTCATCCACTTCTTCATCTGGACGGGCCATGACCGTCTGGCCGAAGACTTCATTCGTGAAATCGATCAATTTGGCACAGGAACGAAAGTTTGTGGTCAAATTGACGGGGGTGAGTTTTAGATAGCCCTGGCCGGGGATGGGGATGCCTTCCCTGGCCTCCCTAAAAATGGAGACCTCGGCCTTGCGAAACCCATAGATGGACTGTTTGGGATCGCCGACGATAAAAACAGTGCGGCCGTCGCCCGGTTGCCAGCCGGCGCAAAGGTGTTGCAGGAGATGCCACTGGTTGCGGCTTGTATCCTGGAATTCATCAACAAGGATATGCTGTATCTTCCGGTCGAGAAGTAGCTGGAGATCAGCGGGGGTATCTTCACCGCCAAGGGCACGGAGGGCTGCCAGTTCCAATTCTACATAGTCCATAACCCCGCGCCTTCGACATAGTGCGTCATAAACCTGCATGGTTTTGCCGACCATAAGGATAAGGTCAAAGAGCGCATCCAGGTCGGTAAGCGGCGTATCAGGCAAAGGCAGTTCTCTGAGTAAACGGAGCTGTGAAACCACCCTTTCCGGTAAGTTCTTAATACATTCTGCCCAGTGCGTTCCTCCAAAGTTCTTACAGAAACCGTCTGCGATTTTGAACTGCTTCCGGGGCTTACCGTCTTTTGTGAGACACAGATTGGCTATGGCCAGCCAGTCCGGTAGATCATCCCAGGCTGAACCGGGGATGGGGGCCGGGGGGGGTGAGGGGGGATTATTCTCATGCAGGTGAGCCCGGAGAAAGGACCAGTTACCGCCCAGTTCTGTAGCCAAAAAAGAGCTTCGCAATTCTGCCAATCTGTAGGAAATAAAAGCGCTCAGACGTCCGGTCAAAACCCGGGCAAGGTGATCTTTATCCGGCGCTGCTTTTAGCTCGGTGATAAGATCGGCCAGGAGGTCTCTCCTGGAAATGAGCTGCCTTAGTTCGGCTTCCAGGGCCGGCCAGTTGGTGTTCATGTGGAGGAGCCGCTCTTTCAGCGCCTGACGCAACGGGTCGTCCGGCGGCAAGGCGAAGATTTGTTGCTGACTATTTCGAACGGCCTCGGTGAGCAAATCCCCCTGATCTTCGTCCCTGGCAACAACCGCGTCAAAGGGTACCTGCGCCTCCCAGGGGGATTGTCTGATCAGGAGGAGACAGAAGCTGTGAAAGGTCATGATACGGAGGCCGTCCGGGGACTTAAGCAGGTTGATATGGCGCGCGTGCTTTTTTAACGCCTCCCGCGCATGGGGTAAAAGGCTATTGACCCAGGGTGCATCGTCTGATGCCCCCTTTTCCGCCTGTCGCAGAAGAAAGCCGATACGCTCTCGCATCTCGTTTGCCGCCTTATTGGTAAAGGTAAGGGCCAGTATCTCATGCGGATGATCGACGACAGAAAGAAGGCGGATAAACCGTGCGGTTAGAAGAGAGGTTTTACCTGCACCGGCCGGGGATTCGACGTGAAAGCTTTCGGCCGGAGATAAGGAGCGGACGCGGGTTTGTGTATCCGCTGGTTCTTTAGACATGGCCGGTTTCTTCCTCTTTTTTCCAATAAGTGCAAAGGGTCAGGTAAGGGCAGTATTGGCAGGCCCCGTTCCTGTTGCCTTTAGGCGTTGGTTTGGGATCAGCCGGGAAGTTACCGGCACTAAGCCGTTGGCTAAGACTGGTGATCTCTTTTTCCCAGGCGGAAAGGCAGGTCTCCCAACCCGCTTCGTCTTTGACCGGCTCATTAAACTGGACTTCTCCCTCGGATTTCAGGCTGATATACCCGGCCGTCAGGCTTTGAAACGGAACCGGCAGAGAAGTTTTACCTCCGCGGAGGGCCAGAAGATACAAGGGGAGCTGAGGGGCGAGAAAGTGGGTATGTATATCTACGGGCGGAGGGGCGCTGCCGGTCTTATAGTCCCAGCAACATATCTTGCGTTCCCCATCGTTTATATCTATCCGGTCGATGCGGCCATGCACAGTAAATGGCCAGGAGGCGTTTTGCAGGCTCGAAAAATTGGCCTCTTCGAGGAGCCAGCGCCAGCCTTCCTCTTTCCGCTTTCTTTCCAGGCAGAGCCAGGTGGCCAGTAGCCCTGACCAGCGTTCCCTTTCAATCTGCCAGTATGGATTATCTGTGACGTCGGCCAGCGCCTCAGCTATGCACTCCTTCAGTATGGATTCACTTTGTCCTGCGTCGGTAGGGAAGACGCCCTGCTTGCGCATCCGGCTTGTGAACAGGGCAAAGAGCCGGTGCAGTCTGTTCCCCTTTTCCTGGGATGAAATGCCGATAGCTGGTTCCGGCAGCTCACTTAGCCGCAATACGGTATCGGCAAAGAATTTAAAGGGACAGGATATAGCTTTTTCTATAGCTGTCACTGACAGTTCATCTGGAAGGGGCGCAGGTACGAGCGGTGTATCTTCAGTCGGATAGGGGATCGGGTGGTCCCGCCAGCCTTCGTGGGCTTGGCGTAACCATGCGGCCCGCAGAGAGGCCTGCCCCGGCCCCAGCCAGTAGTTGACCGCGGTATTTTCTTCACCTTCCGGCCAGAAAGGAGATGCAGGCAGGGGATCGCTTTTTTCTTCCAGAGGGCGGGTGAGAGTGATGGCCGGGGCCGCCGTCATCAAATGGGCGAAGGTCTGCTCAGCAAACAAATACTGACTCTCAATTGTAGCTCCCTGTACCAGACTTTTCTCTTCTCTGGTGAGCAAAGGAAAGTGGCGTACCGGTTGGGGGAGGCTTCCGGCTGAAAGGCCGACCACATAGAGATGATCAAAAGACAGGCCGCGGGACTCGATTAGGCCAATGACCTGGATACCTGCTTCTTCGTATCCGGGGACATTGACTTTAGTCTCCTCGAGGGCATATTTAAGCCACGCATAGAAGGTTGATGCATCCAGTTTTTCCTCCCCCAGGTTATTTGCCAGCGTACTCAGGTTTTCCTCGAGGTGTTTGAATATACCGTTTTCATGCTCGTCACCGATGGCCGGGAATTGCGTTATATCCCACAGGCGGTAAAGCGTTTCAATCCACCCGGCTCCTGTTCGTTTCCCCGTGAGACTTTGAATAAGGCGGGCCAGGTCATGGCCGGGGGGGTGGATAACTGATAAGATTTCCGGTTTCTTTTTTTGCAGGATATACAGTAGATCACGGAGACCCTGATCGATAGAGTATTCGCGCCAGACACGGTCCGCCTGGGCAAGGATATCCCGGTGGCGGCCCCAGAGGCCATAGTAGGGTGAAAGCAGGAGGGAAAGAAATAAGATTCGTTTTTCACCATCGAGCATAAGACGTAAGGGCAAGAGGGCGGCCTGGATGAGGGGCTGACTGAAGAGAGATTCTCCGAGGGAGATATTGTAGTTTCCTTCTTCTTCAACCGTCGGGCTGCCGATCAATTCCTGGAATAGCCGGGATACAAGCGGCGCGTAGGCGCTCATGTTGGGCACGACTACTCCGATCCGGTGCAGCGGCGTGTCCTGTGCCTTTTCCAGTACATCCTGGGCCAGCCACATAACCTCTTGCTCCACGTCCGGGAGGCTCACGGCCTTTATGTAGGGTGGTTCGTTTGATTCTGTGGAGCAGATTACAGCCCCATGGTCTTTAGCCAGACCGGTCAGGAGGTCGTTTTCGACCGGCGCCGGAGACTCAAAGCCGACGCAGAGAATCCGCCTGGGCGGAGCATAACTGCCGCTCTTTAGTTTATTTTTTATAAGCACAGGCAAAAGAGCCGGGTGGACGCAGCCTTTTGTCCTCAGCCGATCCTCGAATATCTCAAAGGCCTTTTGTCGCCATTCAATAAGGGGAGAGAGATAATCCTTGGGTAGTGGCGGTATCTTGTGGCGGATGATTGCAGAGTAGGTCTCATCGAGAAGTCGATATAGTCCAATGTCGGATTCGAGACCTTCGGGCAGAGTTGTTTCCTCAACCGCTTCTTTCCAGAGGCAAAGGCGTGATATATCAGAAACAATATATTCTTCCGGCCAGGATTCAAGCCATGTCTCGTTTAACCAGGAATTCAGGGTTGCTATCTTTGGTGGTAACCAGGCCCGCCGGCCGCGTTCAATTTGGGTCATACGGAAGGCATGGCGGAGCCGACGCGCCAGACGCCGCCCAGGAGTGAGGATCAGCGTCTCCTCGTCGGCCTGTTCTATGATTTTAGCCTGTAGTTCTTGGGTGGTACGAGCGGTTAAGTAGCCCATTTGCATCAGCATTTACCGTTCAGCTTTCAGCTCTTCTCAGGATGAAAGGTACAATATCACAGGGGTAAAAGCAAGGGAGGCACGGTCGGTGCATAACATATAGCGGGCAATAAATGGCGAACAATAGGAGGGCATTAATTTTTTCTAATCGGAAAAGAAATTCTCTAAGAAGAATTACAGTCTCCTGCATATTAAACATGTAATGCACGTTCTGCACGAATGTCCCGGCATCCTAGTTTAAGTTTGGGATTCGGGCGGAACTTTGGTCTATTTTCCTTTTGACTTTCCATATCCTATTATATAATGTCGCAATATATGGAAACCAACAAGAAAAAAAGCAATAAGCGGACACCAAACAGGCAACTTTTCCATATTTTGCATTCAATATCTTGATAAGCGGAAAATCCGTCCGCCTATGGGGTAATATGACGGACAACTTTCCGCTGATTGCACTGTTCGACAAGCAAGAAAACAATGGCACCGACACGAGATATCCCAGCTCGGACGAAAAAGCTCATCATCCAGGAAGCATCAGGTATTTGTGCTTTCTGCGGAGAAAACAACGTGTCTACGCTGGAATTCCACCACATACACGGGAAGGATGGTGCAGACCCTCACAGGCCCGAAAACCTGATCTATGTGTGTAAGAACTGCCACGGCAAGATCACGGCGTGGGAGATTTCTGAAGCGGACGTCGTTTTGCGGAAGCGCATCATCACCTACGAGGGCAATCCGAACCGCTCCTCAGCGACGCCTTCACACGTTGTCAATGTGATAGGGAGCGTGAACACAGGTACAATAGCCAACGAGGTTCATTTCCACGGGAAGACAGCTAGGCAACCCAGAATCTCGCCTCCCATCGGCACGACTGGTGCAGATGCACTCAAGCGTAACTACTTGAAGCACCTGATTGACCGATACCATGAGTTCGCCAGAGCGGAGAAGGGAGAGAGCTTCAGATATCAGGTGTTCCACCAGACAATCAAAAGGAAGTATGGTGCGAAGTGGGACATGATACCGGTTCACCAGTTTGAGGACGTCTGTGAATACGTTCAAGAAAGAATCGACAAGACCGCTCTTGGCAGAAATCGAAAATCCAAGGGGCAGAAGAATTATAGTTCATTTGCAGAATTCATAGAGAAGTATACAAAGACAGTACCCGAACATGTTGGTCCACCGGACCGGTGATCCGCTAGCGCTCCTCACCGGTAGGTGACCATGTCATTATGCGCATAGGAAGACCGGTAGCCATTCTCAAGCGAAGTAAATAGAGAAGACATGATTAACAAGAACGGAAAGATGAACGGTGCGGAGGCGAAGGCCAACGGGAACGGGGCGGCATTCAAGGACCCAGCTTTCATGGAGAACCGGACGGCTCCGGTTCATCGGTGGGTGCCGTGGATCGCCGGTTTCTCAGGGGCCTTTGTGGATTCGGTCCTTGCCGCTTACCTGGGCCGTCGTAACCCCGCTGTTGTTCTTGATCCCTTCGCGGGGGTTGGGACAACGCTTATTCAGGCCGCGATCCGGGGCCACAATGTCGTCGGCTTCGAGATAAATCCATATGCGGCCCTCGCGGTGGAAGCAAAGCTGAAGGCTCTCGACGTGAAAACCAAGACCCTCGACGCCGCCATAACGGCGATGCGACTAGATGCTCGCTCATGGCGCAATGGTCGAGATGCTACGGCCGTAGCGCCACAAGCTTTCCGGTCTCGTATCCCCTTCTACGGCGAGAAGGTTAAAAATCAGGTGCTGCATGCGATCGAGTTCATATCAAGGATTAGAGATGACCGTGTGCGTGATCTTTTTCGGATTGCATTTGGTTCCGTGATGGTTTCATTCTCGAACTATACCTATGAACCCTCGCTAGGCACGCGCGTGGGCGCGGGGAAGCCGCTTATCGAAGATGCAGACGTGGCCGCGACGCTCCTAGAAAAGTTGCGACACATGCGAGCCGATATCGAATGGCTCCGATCCGAAGCAAACGAAACAAGACCGGGAACCGGGACCATCTACAACGAAGATTTCTTTACGGGGAACCTGCGGCTGGAGAGCGGATCGGTTGATCTGATGGTCACCTCACCGCCATATCTCAACAACTACCACTATGCGCGGAACACACGGCCGCACCTCTATTGGCTTGGCCTCATTTCATCGCCAAAGGAGCAGAGGCTACTAGAGGAAAGAAACTTTGGGACATTTTGGCAAATCGCCAGAGAGAAAGATCACGTTCCACTTGCCTTAGAGCATCGTGGCCTAGAGCACCTCCTGGCCCGGCTTCGGAAACTCAACCCAGAGAAAGGGGAATACGGCGGGCGCGGTTGGGCGAACTATGCCGCCTCCTACTTCAACGATTGCGACCGCTTTCTTACAGCGCTCAAGCGGGTTCTTGCGTGCGGTGGAACCGGGGTGATCATCGTAGGAAACTCGATTCTGCAAGGGGTCAACATTCCGGTTCAGGACTTGATCGGTGACATTGCCAAGATGCGCGGCTTCGCGGTCGAAGGCATTTACCCCCTTCGTGCAAAGCGCGTAGGCGACTCGATCACGGCCTCATCGGTGCGAAGAGGCACAAGCAAGGCGACGCTAAATGAATCGGTAGTTGTTGTTCAGGGGAGGTAGGCGTTGATGAAGCCACTTGGCAAAGAGGTTTTCAATCCGCTCGACAAAACGAGCCTGGCTGAGAGCATCAGGGATCACCTACTCAAACGCCCAGTTGTACAGTTGCCGCCAGACCGATTCATGGGGGCTGGAATATACGCCATCTACTACACTGGTGAGTTCCCGGCCTATCGAAAGATTGTCAAGACTGCGCCGAGCAACGAGAAGGCGATCCCTATTTACGTTGGCAAGGCCGTTCCGCCGGGATCGAGGAAGGGCGGCTACGGCCTCGGCGCCGATCCTGCGGACGTTTTACATCGGAGATTGTCGGAACACGCCTCCTCGATCCAGGAGGCCCGAAACTTAGAACTCGACGATTTCCAATGCCGGTATCTCCTCGTCGACGACATTTGGATACCACTCGGCGAGTCTTTACTTATCGAAACGTTTAAGCCGGTGTGGAATATGCTTGTTGACGGCTTCGGCCACCATGACCAAGGGAAGGCCAGGAGAGGCCAGAAGAAATCGGCTTGGGATACGCTTCATCCTGGGAGGCCGTGGGCCGAAAAGGTGGAGCAACCAAACGACAAGTCTGCTGAGCAGATCACAAAAGATATTATTGCCTGGCTCGGCGGCTGAGCCTGCTTAGTCTAGGCGGTGACGCTGAAGTATTGGAAAACTAATGTCAGCGCATACCCTTTAAGGATTGAGACGACTTCCGAGTCGTTTCAATCCGTTG
>JASEGX010000090.1:0-4350 GCA_030017815.1 Thermodesulfobacteriota bacterium
TCACGTCCGGTTCTGTGAGAGCCTTAAGGGGCGGTTCCTTGGGGCTACTCGACCAGGGGCTTTCACAGGGGGCCACAGAACAGGCGTCCAGTATCGAAGAGGTGTCCAGCTCCATGGAGGAGATGAATGCGTCTATTTCACAGAATGCGGACAGCGCCGGCCAGACTGCGGCTATGGCTACCAAGGCGGCCGGTAACGCCAGCGAAGGCGGCCAGGCGGTGACCCAGGCGGTCGGCGCCATGAAGCAGATTGCCGAGAAGACGAGCGTAATTGAAGAGATCTCTCGCCAGACCAATTTACTGGCCCTGAATGCCGCTATCGAGGCGGCCCGGGCCGGTGAACATGGAAAGGGCTTTGCCGTAGTCGCTTCCGAGGTGAGGAAGCTGGCGGAACGGAGCCAGATTGCGGCCCAGGAAATTGCCAACCTTTTAGGCGGCAGCCTCCAGGTGGCCGAACATGCCGGCAAGCTGGTGGAAGATTTAGTGCCCGCTATCCAGAAGACGTCTGAACTCGTCCAGGAAATAAATGCGGCCAGCAGGGAGCAGGCCGGCGGTATCGGTCAGGTCACCCAGGCTATCCAGCAACTCGACCAGGTGGTGCAGGCAAACTCCGCCGCTTCTGAGGAACTGGCCTCCACCAGTGAAGAGACGTCCTCGCAGGTGATCGAGATGCAGCGTAACGTGGATATGTTTATCGAGCGGCTGGGAGGGCGGAAGAGAGGCAACAAGAATATCTCGGCGCGAAAAGTGAACTCTGGGAACTTCATCAGCCTGACCGGCAAGCTTAAGAGAAAACCCAGGACAGAATCAGGTAAAGAACTATCCGTCGCCTCAGTCGTAGATGCGCCTGGGCGTGCGGAAGGGGGCCAGACGGCCGCGAGGAATCAGGATGCTACGGGTGTTATTCTTGATCTGGATAAGCAGAACGACCAGAATTTCGAAAGATTTTAAGTAGCAATCAGCGATCAGCATTCAGTAAAATTCTTGGCTGATAGCTTATGGCTGAAGGCTTTTAAATCAAAGGAGGTTTGAAACTATGGACGAGATCAGGCAGTATCTTACCTTTGTTTTGAACGGAGAAGATTTTGCCCTGGAGACATCGAGGGTAAAAGAGGTGCTGGAGTACACTACCATTACCCGGATACCGCGTATGCCGGATTTTCTCTGCGGCGTGATAAATTTAAGAGGCAACGTAGTCCCGGTTATGGATATGCGTTTAAAACTGGGGATGCTGACGGCAGAGCGAACCGTTGATACCTGCATTGTGATTGTGGAAGTGGAGCTTGATGGGGAGACAGTCACGATAGGATGCCTTGTGGATTCAGTTAAAGAAGTCCTGGAGATACCGGCCGGTGAGATCGAACCGGCGCCCAAGATGGGGATGCGCCTCAGGGCTGACTTTATCCAGGGCATGGCCAGGCAGAACGAAGGATTTATCATCATTCTGGATATCAACTGCATCCTTTCCATCGATGAAATAACGCTCATACAGGATGCCGGCAAGGTGACGGCCGATGTAGGCACTCAGAAGATGCCCGGTGATGTCCATGCGGAGATGGTGGTTTAAAAGAACGTTTAAACGTTATAGTAAAGGCACTAAGTGAAGTTACATATTCACCCTCCCCTTCATCCCCTCCCGTCAAGGGAGGGGAACAATTGATAGTCCCCTCTCCCCTTGCGGGAGAGGGTTAGGGTGAGGGGGATGGGGGGACGTGTAACCGTTCGAACGCGATCGCTGAATGCTGATAGCTGACTACTGAGAGCTAAAACACATAAAAGTTATGGCAGACATAAACCCCGGCTTACATACGAATATTCCCATTTTTAATCCTCCTGACATGTCTGACCAGGAGTTTGCCCTGTTCAGCGATCTTGTGTACCGCCATGCCGGGATAACCCTTCCCCCTGCTAAAAGGAACATGCTTGTTTCACGATTGCTAAAACGCCTCAGAGCCCTTGGGCTGCATTCTTTTTTTGATTATTACAATTACATAACCAGTCCGGAGGGCCGGCAGGCCGAATTCCCGCATACTATCGATATGATCAGCACCAACAAGACCGAGTTTTTCCGGGAGGCAGGCCATTTTAAGTTCTTAAAAGAGGTGGTCTTGCCGGAGTTGGCGACCCGGGTACGCCGCGTAGGCGAGGGGAAAATCATGGCTTGGAGCGCAGGTTGTTCCTCGGGAGAAGAACCTTATACCTTAGCTATGGTCATGATAGAGTATCTTAAGGTTTACGGGGGCGGTGAGTTTTCTATCCTGGCTACGGATATATCACACCGCATGTTGGATAAGGGCCGGCGCGCAGTTTATGCCGGGCCGGAAATTCAAGGTATTCCCGAGGATTATCTGAGGAAATATTTCCTGCGCGGGACAAAGGGACAGGAGGGTTACTATCGTGTGGCGCCGGAGTTGCGCAACCGGGTGGGGTTTCAGCATTATAATTTTATGGACGACTCCGTTCCTTTCCACGGGTCTATGGATTTTATTTTTTGCCGCAATGTCATGATATATTTCGACCAGGGGACCAGAACCAGGTTGATAAAGAAGTTTTATAAGCATCTCGTTGACGGAGGGTATCTGTTCATCGGCCACTCGGAGACCCTGCACGGGATGGAAACGGATTTTAAACTGGCCAGCCCGACCGTTTATAGGAAGATATAAAAAAGTTCAAATGTCAAAATCCAAATACCAAAGGAAATCCAAATGTCAAATGCCCAAGTTTATCCACATAGGCATTTTTGTCATTTGAACTTTGGGCTTCATTTGGCATTTGAGCTTTATTTATCCGTCTAAGGCGGATGGATTTTGTCATTTGGAATTCGCGCAAAGCGCTTTTGATTGCGGTTATGCCGCGCTGTATTCACTGTGGTTAATTTTGACAATATACAGTTAGATACGGGGATAAGATGAGCGAGAAAATAAAGGTGCTGGTTGTCGATGACTCTGCTGTAGTGCGGCAGACGCTGAACGAGATATTAGACTCTGATCCGGATATCGAGGTAATTGCTACCGCGCAGGACCCTTATGTGGCGGCGGAGCGCCTGAAAAAGGCTGTGCCGGATGTTATTACTCTGGATGTAGAGATGCCGCGCATGGATGGTATCACCTTCCTGCGCAAGCTTATGGCTCAGCATCCCATACCCGTGGTTATCTGCTCGACCCTGACTACACAGGGCGCCCAGACGACCCTTCAGGCCCTGGAATATGGCGCAGTGGAGATCATCGAGAAGCCCAAGATGGGGACAAAGCAGTTTCTGGAGGAGTCCAGGATACGCATCTGCGACGCTGTTAAGGCGGCGGCTCAGGTCACATTACGTCCCAGAAAAATTAGAAAAGTTGAAGAAAAGCTGACGGCGGATGTAATCATGGCCAAACCAAAGACTAAGGCCATGGCCGAAACCACGGAAAAGGTAGTCCTGCTCGGGGCCTCCACTGGCGGGACAGAGGCGTTGAGAGAGTTCCTCGAGGCCCTGCCGCACGATACCCCGGGCATGGTAATTGTCCAGCACATGCCTGAGAAATTTACCTCAGCCTTTGCCGCGCGGCTGAACGGCCTGTGCCGGGTGGAGGTTAAAGAGGCTGAAAATGGCGATGGAGTAGTAACCGGACGGGCTCTGATTGCCCCGGGCAATAAGCATACTTTGCTCAAGCGGAGTGGTGCCCGTTATTATGTGGAGGTTAAGGACGGCCCTCTGGTTTCCCGCCATCGTCCATCCGTGGATGTGCTTTTTCGCTCCGGGGCCCGCTATGCCGGGGCCAACGCTGTCGGCGTAATCATGACCGGCATGGGCGACGACGGCGCTCAGGGGCTGCTGGAAATGAAGGAGGCCGGGGCCTTTACTATTGCCCAGGACGAGGCCAGTTGTGTGGTTTTTGGCATGCCCAAAGAGGCCATAAAGCGTGGAGCCGTAGATAAGATATTGCCGCTGCCCGCTATTCCGGGCGAGATTATCAAGATCTGTTCGGGATAAAGGGCTGAAAGCTGAAAGCTCAAAGCTCAAAGCTCAAAGCTCAAAGCTCAAAGCTCAAAGCTCAAAGCTGAATACCGGCGCTATTTTTTATTGTAACTTTCTGTAAAATTTTGCTACTATGCAAGAAGTCTGAGAAATTAGAACGCAATCATAGGGGGGCGTATTCATGGGTAAGAGTAAGAATCGGTTTATACTATGGTTTGACGAGATAGGCATCAAAGATGTTCCGTTGGTCGGCGGGAAAAACGCATCTCTGGGAGAGATGTATCAGAAATTGATCAAGAAAGGCGTCAACGTACCGGGTGGTTTTGCCATAACGGCTGAGGCTTATAAACACCTGCTCAAGGCGTCCGGTGTCGATAAAAAGATACGTGATAG
>JASEGX010000090.1:4360-9444 GCA_030017815.1 Thermodesulfobacteriota bacterium
GAGGGATTGGATACTCACAATATTAAAGATCTTATGCAGCGTGGGGAAAAGGTGCGCAATATAGTGTGTACCGCCCCTTTCCCGGATGATCTCACAAAGACTATTGTTGATGCCTATACACGGATGGAGAAGGAGTACGGGGTTGGTGTGGACGTTGCGGTCCGTTCTTCTGCTACTGCCGAAGATTTACCCGATGCCTCGTTTGCCGGACAGCAGGAGACCTATCTGAATATCCGGGGGAAGGAGCATCTCATTGACGCTTGTAGGAAGTGTTTTGCCAGTCTGTTTACGAACCGGGCTATTTCTTACAGACAGGATAAGGGATTTGGTCATTTTGATGTCTATTTATCAATAGCCGTCCAGAAGATGATACGGAGCGATTCGGCCTGCTCTGGCGTTATATTTTCTATTGATACAGAGTCTGGCTTTGAAGACGTGGTGTTTATTACCGGCGCCTGGGGGCTGGGTGAAAATGTAGTACAGGGGGCGGTAAACCCTGATGAATTTTATGTCTTTAAGCCGACCCTCAAGAACGGCAAGATGCCCATAGTCGTCAAGAAACTGGGGACCAAAGAGATAAAGATGGTTTATACGAACAACCGCAGGAAACCAACTGTTAATAAGCCGACATCGCTTAATGAGAGAAATCAGTATATACTTTCGGATGAAGAGCTGGCTACCCTGGCGCGTTGGACCTGTGTGATTGAAGATCACTACAGTAAAGAGGCCGGCTATTTTAAGCCTATGGACATCGAGTGGGCCAAGGATGGGGACGGCAAAAAAATAGGGACAGGTAAGCTTTATATAGTACAGGCCAGGCCTGAGACGGTCCATTCCCAGAAGGACGTCAATTTTGTAGAGACATACGTCTTGAAAGAGACGGGAAAGCTCCTTGTCACCGGGCAGGCGGTCGGCTCCAGGATAGGTCAGGGCAAGGTAAATCTCATCAAGAGTTCTAAAAACATCCTGGATTTCAAGCCGGGGCAGGTGTTGGTGACAGATATGACCGATCCTGACTGGGAGCCCATTATGAAAATCGCTGCGGCCATCGTCACTAACCGCGGTGGGCGGACGTGCCATGCGGCTATTGTATCCCGGGAATTGGGTATCCCTTGTGTTATCGGGACAGAAAAGGCAGATAAGGTTTTAAGGGCCGGTCAGGCTGTTACTGTGTCATGCTGTGAGGGAGAAACCGGCCATATATATGAAGGCAGGTTGAAGTATAAGGTAGAACGCACTGACCTGAAGAAATTGCCTCAAACCCGCACCAAGATAATGATGAATGTAGGTATCCCGGAAAGGGCCTTCATCCAGTGCCAGATTCCGAATGATGGCGTCGGCCTGGCACGGGAGGAGTTCATCATCAATTCTCATATCGGCATACACCCCCTGGCGCTCATCCATTACAAAGAGCTTAAGGGAAAGGTACGGAAAGATAAGAAAATAGCAAAGGTAATAGAACAGATCGATCAGCGCACTCCCCATTATAAAGACAAAGTGCAATTTTTTGTAGATACTCTGGCCCAGGGTATTGGGCGTATCGGCGCCGGATTTTATCCTAATGATGTTATTGTGCGTCTTTCCGATTTCAAGACAAACGAATACGCTAATTTAATCGGTGGATTTCTTTATGAGCCGGTCGAGAGCAACCCCATGATCGGCTGGCGTGGGGCTTCCCGCTACTATGATCCGTCTTTTGAGCCGGCCTTTGCTCTGGAATGTAAGGCCCTGCTTAAGGTGAGGGAAGAGATGGGCCTGACCAATGTTAAGGTCATGGTTCCATTCTGCCGGACTGTGGAAGAAGGGAAGAAAGTAATCGAGGTTATGAAGAAATATGGCCTGGTTCAGGGCAAAAAGGGGCTGGAAGTCTATGTGATGTGTGAAATACCCAGTAACGTGGTGCTGGCTGATGAGTTTTCCAAGGTATTCGACGGGTTCTCCATCGGTTCTAATGACCTGACCCAGTTGACCATGGGCTTAGACCGGGATTCAGAGCTTATCGCCCATATTTCCGATGAACGTAATGAGGCGGTGAAGCGCTTAATTGCCCAGGTTATTAAGGTGGCGAGGGCCAACAAGAGGAAGATAGGCATTTGTGGACAGGGGCCGAGCGATTTTCCCGAATTCGCTGAGTTTCTTGTGGAATGCGGGATTGACTCTATGAGCCTAAACCCGGACACGGCGGTCAAGACCAGACTGCTCGTGGCGGAGAGGGAGAAGAAGCTGGGGATCAAACCGTAATCTAAAATAGCTGAAAGCAAGAGAGCTGAAAGCTTTGAGCCTTAAGCTCTCTTGCTTTATTTTTCTGTCTCTTATGTTCCCATTTCCCAGGAACTAAGGTATTTTTTCTGTTCTGCCGTCAGCTTATCGATGTGTATTCCCATAGACTGGAGTTTCATTAAGGCGATCCGGCTGTCGATCTCTTCCGGGACCGGGTAAACCTCTTTTCTCATCTGACTATGATGTCTTGCTATGTATTCGGCGGACAGGGCCTGGTTGGCAAAGCTCATGTCCATGACGCTCGATGGATGCCCTTCGGCCGCGGCCAGGTTAATGAGCCGTCCTTCCCCTAATACGTAAACCCGTTTGCCGTTGGCCAGTGTATATTCTTCTACATATTCCCGGATCATGCGCCTTTTTTCAGTTATCTCCGCCAGGCCGTCGAGGTCCAGCTCGACGTTAAAGTGGCCGGAGTTGGAGACGATGGCCCCATCTTTCATCTTAAGAAAGTGTTCCTTGCGTATGACATGGATATTACCGGTAAGTGTGCAATAAATATCCCCGATCCGGACGGCCTCTTCCATAGGCATGACGGCATAGCCGTCCATGACCGCTTCCAGCGACTTCAGAGGATCAACCTCGGTAATAATAACCCGCGCTCCCATGCCCCGGGCCCGGTTAGCTACTCCCCGGCCGCACCAACCGTAACCGCAGACCACAAAGACGCTTCCGGCCAGGAGACGATTGGTGGCCCTGATGATGCCGTCGATGGTGCTCTGACCGGTTCCATAGCGATTATCAAAGAAGTGTTTGGTCTTGGCGTCATTTACGGCGATTATAGGATAACCGAGGACCTTATCCTTGGCCATACTGCGGAGACGGATGACGCCGGTGGTTGTCTCTTCTGTGCCGGCCAGAATAGAGGGGATAAGGTATTTTTTCTCTGAATGAAGCGTCGATACTAAATCGGCGCCGTCGTCCATAGTTATCATAGGTTTTATTTTCAGTACGGAGCGTATGTGGCTGTAGTAGGTATCATGGTCTTCGCCTTTAATGGCAAAGACGGGGATGCCGCTATTCTTAACCAGGGATGCGGCGACATCGTCCTGTGTGCTGAGGGGGTTAGAGGCGCAGAGGGCCACGTCCGCGCCCCCGGCCTTTAGCGTCTCCATCAGGGCTGCTGTTTCCGTGGTCACATGGAGACAGGCGGCAATGCGCACACCTTTGAGCGGTTTTTCCTTTTCAAAGCGGTCCCGGATAATATTGAGCACGGGCATACTCTGGCCGGCCCATTCTATCCGGAGTTTTCCTTTATCAGCGAATTTTTCGTCTTTAATGTGGTGTTTCATGCTGACTCCTCATCGATTGTTAGCTATCAGCATTCAGCCGTCAGCAATCAGCACGGTCTCTTTTTTGTCTGAAAGCTGAAGGCCGATAGCTGACCGCTTCTTATAGCCCGGCTTTGTCTTTCAATAATTCTACTTTATCCAGTTTTTCCCACGTGAACTCCGGCTCCGGGCGGCCAAAGTGTCCGTAAGCCGCTGTTTTCTTGTATATAGGGCGTCTCAAATCCAGATAGTTAATAACGTCGGCCGGCTTGAAGCTGAAATTCTCCGTAATGATTTTAACGATCCGGTCATTAGGGATGGCCTCTGTGCCATAGGTATTTACGTTGATGGAAAGTGGCTTGGCCACACCGATACTATAAGCCACCTGAACCTCGCATTCCCGCGCCAGACCGGCGGCTACCACATTCTTGGCTACGTATCTGGCCATATAAGAGGGACTACGATCCACCTTCGAGGGGTCTTTCCCGGAAAAGGCCCCGCCACCATGGTGTCCGCGGCCTCCATAGGTATCGACAATGATTTTTCGCCCGGTGACGCCGCAATCGGCCAGCGGCCCGCCCACTACAAAACGGCCGGTCGTATTGATCAGGTATTCTGTATCGCCGGTCATTAGGTGCGCCGGGATAACCTCTTTGATAACTTCCTCTACAATAGCCTCTTTAATCTCTTTGTAAGATACCTCCGGGGTATGCTGGGCAGCAATAACCACGGTTGGTATGGATACCGGCTCCCCATCGACATAACGGACCGTAACCTGGGTTTTACCGTCTGGTCTCAAAAAGGTAAGGATTCCCCTCTTTCGCACCTCAGCCAGGCGCATGGCTAACTTATGGGCATACCAGATAGGCATAGGCATGAAATCCGGGGTTTCGTCAGAGGCATAGCCAAACATGAGGCCCTGATCGCCGGCTCCCATCTCATGAAACAGCCCGGTGCCGTTTACACCCTGTGCAATATCCGGAGACTGTTTATCGATGCTGGAAAGAACAGCACAGGTCTGCCAGTCAAAACCCATGGATGAGTCTGTATAGCCGATTTCTTTTATAGCGCCGCGGACAATTTGCGGCATATCTACATAGCAATCCGTAGTAATCTCGCCGGCTAGCAGGGCCATGCCGGTAGTTACCAATGTCTCACAGGCCACCCGGCCCATTTTATCCTTTTCCAGTATAGCATCCAGGATGGCATCAGAGATCTGGTCGGCTACTTTATCCGGATGTCCCTCGGTAACCGATTCTGAGGTAAAAAGGCAATTTTTCATGAACATAGAGCGTCCTCCTATTGCAAACTCGCGGTATATAAACAGATGCCTCTAGCCTTGTCAAGCTATTAAGGCTCAGGCGGCTGTTTATATTTATAGTGAATGTCATTAGTCAATAGTCATTTGCCACTGGTAAAAGAGAGCAATCTTCCCACGTTAACTAATGACCAGTGACGTTGCTTATAATATCGAGAAATCGTTTAGTATCGTTCAAAAGGTGAGGCAAAAAGGTTTTGATTAAAACACGATCTCTT
>JASEGX010000091.1 GCA_030017815.1 Thermodesulfobacteriota bacterium
CGAGGGATGCAGCGCAACGCAGCATCCGGACTTTTTACGAAGTCGTCAACCATAGATGACCTTAGGCAGCCAGGTAATTATTTGAGGGAAAAGGATGCACAGGGTCAAGCCGATGAGCTGCAGAATCACAAAAGGTATCACCCCGCGATAGATGTGGGACACTTCGACCCCTTTGGGGGCCACGCCCTTCAGGTAAAAGATCGAGTAGGCAAAGGGTGGCGTGAGGTAAGAGGTCTGGAGATTCACGCAAACCAGGAGGGCAAACCACAGCGGGTCGAAGCCCAGCGATTTGATGATCGGGGAGAGTACCGGGATAAGGATCAGCAAAATGGCAATCCAGTCGAGGAACATGCCCAGGATAAAAACGATAACCATCACCAGGGCCAGAATGCCCCAAGGGGGCAGGGCGGAGGCCAGCAGGAAGGATTCAATAACCCCTCCGCCGCCCAGGGCCAGAAATACCCCGGTAAAGACATTGGCGCCCACCGTGAGAATCAGAATCATCGAGGAGGCCTTCAGGGTAAGAAAGACCACATCCTTCAAATTGGGCCAATTGAACTTGCCATAGGCGGCGCAGAGGATGGCGGCGCCAAAGCCGCCCATCGCCGCGGCCTCCGTCGGGGCGGCCAGACCGAAAAAAATGGACCCCAAAACGGCGAGGATCAGCACCAGGGGCGGCACCAGACTGGTGGCGAGTTTGGCCAGCAGCTGAGCTGTGGTCATGGTCCTTTGTGCTTTGGGCAGCGCGGGACCAAGTTCGGGCTTAAGATAACAGCGGACGGCGATATAAGCGATATACAGCCCTGCGAGGAGCAGGCCCGGCATGACCGCCGCGGCGAAGAGCCGGGCAATCGACAATCCGGCCATGGGACCGTATAAAATCAACATGACGCTGGGCGGGATGAGGATGCCCAGGGTGCCGCCGGCCAGGATCGTCCCGGTGGCCAGCGGGATGTCATAGTTTCTCTTGAGCATGGGGGGCAGGGTAATCAAACCCAGCATCGTCACCGAAGCCCCCACCACGCCGGTGGTGGCGGCGAGGATCGTCCCCAGCAGCACCGTCGTAATGGCGAGGGATCCCTTCAGGCGGCCCAAGGCCTCCTGAAGCGCCCCGAAGAGCCCGTCGGCAATGCCGGAGCGCTCCATCATGTAGCCCATGAAGATAAACAAGGGAACGGCCACCAGGGCGTCGTTGGCCATGATGCCGAAGGTGCGGGAGGCCATCTGATCGAATACCGCCGTGCCCCAGCCGGCGAGGCCGAAGATCATGCCCGTGCCCAGGAGGACGAAGGCCAGGGGAAAGCCGGTAAAAACGCCAAGCAAAAGGACAATAAACATAACCAAGGCGAGATATTGTGCTTCCATGCTACTCTTCCCTCCCCGTAACAATTTGCATTGTGCGGATAAATTCCACTATCCCCTGAAGGATAAGGAGGAGAGATGCCAGGGGCAGGACCGCTTTGAAAGGCACCAGGGAAACCCGCCACATGGTCATGCTGGTTCTCTCGCCTATTTCCCAGGCGTAAACAAGATGCTGGACGCCCACCACCAAGAGGACAATCAAGGCGGGAAAGAAAAAAACCGGATACAGGCACATATCTACCAACGCTTGTCTTTTGGGGGAGAGATAACGGTAAAATACGTCTATCCTCACATTGGCCTTAAGATGGAGGGTGTAGGCCGCGCCCATCATGAAGTGGGCGCCATAGAGCATATAGCTTAAATCCCAGGCCCAGATTGTGGGGGCGTTGAAGAGGTACCTGGCCGCCACCTCGTAAACGATGGAGAGGGTAAGGATGACAATAATCCAGGCGAAGAGCTTTCCGCTCTGTTCACTCAGCTTATCCACATAGAAAAAAAATTTCTGCAAGGCTGCTCCTCCTTGAGTGCAATCCACCTTGGGGTGAACATGCCATTCCCCCCAAGGTGGGCATTGGGCCAGATGACTGCCGGTTCCCGTCTTTTGCCTGACTGGTCGGGCGGGACGCCCGGCCTATATTGTTATTTCAGCCTACAGCCTAAACAACCTGAGCAGTTACAAGCCGAGAATCTATTTTACAGGCCAGTAGTAGTCGGCAGTAATCCGGTAATCCGGGTAGAAGCTTCTCTTGTAGGGAACCATCCGGCGGGCAAAGTCCCGCTGGGAGGCATAGACCTTGGCGAAGAAGGGATCCTTGGCCACGTAGCGGGCGGCCACCTTATCCCAGGATTTCAGGATCTCGACCAATACCTCTTTGGGCGTTTCCACCAGGGTAACCCCGTGTTTTGCCTTCAGCTCCTCCAGGTCGCGGACATTCTGGGCCACCAGGTCCAGCCAGGCGCGCAGCATGTTTTCCCGGGCGGCGGCATCCACAATCGCCTTGAGGTCGGCGGGCAGTTTGTCATAGCTGTCCTTATTGATCAGGAGTTCCAAAATCCCCGCGGAGCGGTGCATCCCCGGGGCGTGGTAGAATTTAACCACGTCCTGGAATCCCAGCTGCCGGTCGGTGGTGGGGCACATGAACTCGGCGCCGTCGAGGATGCCTCTTTCCAGGGCCGAAACAATCTCACCGCCAGGAAGGGTGATGACGGACATGCCAAACTCTTTGTAAATTTCTGCTGTTATTCCGGAGGCCCTGAACTTGATGCCCTTGAGATCCGCCACGGATTTAATGGGTTTCTTAAACCAGCCCAATGGTTCTTCGGCGATGATATCCGAAGGAAAGACGATAACCTTCATCTTCAGGACATCATTATAAAGCTCCCGGTAGAGCGGCAAGCCGCCGCCATGGTAGAGCCAGCTGGCGTAGTCCACATTGTCCATGCCGAAGGGACCGCCCGCAACGCTGGAAAAGAGATTGGCCGCCGGATGTTTGCCGATCCAGTAGGCAGACCAGCCATGCGCCGCATCCAGGGTGCCACGGTTAACGGCATCGAGGACCTCGAAGGCCGGCACGATGGTCCCGGCGGGGGTCACGTCAATCCTCAACCGTCCGCCCGAGAGTTCCCCGATCCTCTTTGCCAGGGCCACGGCGCTCGTGTGGAGGGCCATGCCCGCCGGCCAGGTGGTCTGCATCTTCCAGGTAATCGTCCCTTGCGCCGCCGCCGGACCCAACAGGGATAAACCAAAGATCGCAAACGCCAAAATCAAACTCGTGAGAACGAACCTTTTCATCTTTGCCTCCTCCTGGTGAAATGAATTTACGGGTTGTTTTTCCTAAAATACGGCCAATTCTGCATAACTTGCAAAAAAGTCATCAAGCTCTCCGCTTAAGATGATTATGCCCCTCAAGGGTCGCCAATCAGTTGCATAAGGCTAACCGCACGAAGGTTTTTAAACGGCATAAAATTAACAGGGCCAGCTTACTCACGGGGGATTAATTCCATACGGGTCCCTTTTGTCAAGTGAAAAATTAAACAGGACGAGTGCAGGCAAGTCGCCGCTGCCAATAAAAAGGCCGTTGCTTTTCTGTGAAAAAAGACTTAGTACGCTGATGGCTTGATACACAAGCGCTTCAACCCTGTATACAGGTTGGCGTTTAATTACCATCAAACATAAGGAGAGGGCAGAAAATGACGGCGCCAAAGAAATTAAGGTATTGCGTGGACAATGAATGGCACGAGTCCAAGACGGTTAAGCCCTACATGCCGGTCACGGATTCGAGTACGGGTGAGATCATCGCTCTGGCCCCCTGTTGTACTGTGGAAGAGGTGAACGCGGCCGTGGCCGCGGCCAGCGCGGCCTTTCCTGGCTGGTCCGGGCGGCCCATCCAGCAGCGGACTGAGGTGATGTTTCGTTTCCGCGCCCTCCTGGAGATGCATCTGGACGAGTTGACCCTCTCCGTCTCAAGAGAGCTGGGAAAGAACCTTGAGGAGGCCCGCGGCGACGTCATCAAGGCCATGGAGGTGGTGGAAATGGCCTGCGGGGCGCCCATCCTCATGCAGGGAGACGCCTTAATGAACGTGTCCACGGGCCATGACACGGTCCTGTACCGGGAGCCCCTAGGTGTCTTCGCGGGGATCGTGCCCTTCAACTTTCCCGCCATGATTCCCTTCGGCTGGATGATCCCTCTCTGCATCACCCTGGGCAATACCTTTGTGCTGAAGGCCTCGAGCCTGACGCCTCAGACCGCCATGAGGGTCCTTGAACTTCTGATCGAGGCGGGCCTGCCCAAGGGGGTGGTCAATCTGATTACCTGCAGCCGCAACGAGGCGGAGCTTTTGCTTAAACACCCCGATATCCGGGGGATTTCCTATGTCGGTTCCACTTCTGTCGGGCTTCATATCTACTCCACCGCCGCCGCCCACGGGAAGCGCGTCCAGGCCCTCTGCGAGGCCAAGAACCATGGTCTGGTGCTGCGCGATGCCGCCCTGGAACGGGCCGCGCTCGGGATTATCAACTCCTCCTTCGGCTGCGCCGGGATGCGCTGCATGGCCCTGCCGGTGCTTTGTGTCGAGGAGGCCTGCGCCGATGAATTCCTCTCCTACCTGGTTAAATATGCGAAGGAGCGGAGGCCCGGCTGCGCCTACCATCCGGAAACGGAACTTGGTCCGTTGGTTTCGGCGGAGCACAGGCAGTTTGTTCTCGACTGGATCAACAGGGGGGTCGAGGAGGGCGCCGAGCTGATTCTGGACGGGCGGAACCTGGTGGTTTCCGGATTCGAGAACGGGCATTTCGTCGGCCCCACCATCTTCGATCGGGTGAAGCCCGGGATGACCATCGGCGACCAGGAGGTCTTCGGACCCGTGACCTGCATCAAGCGGGTGAACAATTTCGAGGAGGGACTGGCCATCATGAATGCCAACGAGTTTGCCAACGGCTCGTGCATCTTTACCCAGAACGGCTATTATGCCCGGGAATTCGTACACCGTACGCACGGGGGCATGGTGGGCGTAAACGTGGGCATTCCCGTGCCCGTTTCCTATTTCCCCTTTGCCGGTCACAAGAATTCCTTCTTTGGCGACCTTCACGTGATGGGTCGGGACGGGGTCGCCTTTTACACCGAGTCGAAGTGCGTCACCTCCAGATGGTTCAGCGAGGAGGACAAGCTGGAGAAAAAGATCAGCACCTGGGAAGGAACGATCGCCCGGAAGTGAGAGGCCCTGAGGCTGCCAGCATAGCCGCGTTGGGCGGTCAGTAATTCCAATTAGCAATCTATATGGCATTAATCTGGTAGGGTGGGTTAGGCGGGTTATTGCCGTAACCCACCTTTTTTCGGTGCGTTACGCTTCGCTAACACACCCTACAAAAATGTCGTTTTGAAGGCAATATGGAATAAGGAAAGCATCATGAACGATCTGGAAAAATACTTCACAGAGAATACAGGAAGACTGATTCACAAATGGAAACACTATTTTGAGATTTATGATCGGCACTTCTCACGTTTTAGAGGGACTGACATTCACATGGTTGAATTTGGCGTATCTCAAGGCGGTTCTTTGCAGATGTGGAAAGAATACTTTGGACCTGACGCCAGAATATTCGGGATAGATATCAATCCATATTGCAAGAAGCTGGAAGATGAGCAGATTGAAATATTCATAGGTGATCAGGAAGATAGAAGCTTCCTGCGCTCGCTAAAAGAAAAGATTCCAAGAATAGATATCTTGATTGACGATGGCGGGCATACAATGAGGCAGCAAATAAACACCTATGAGGAGCTTTTCTCTTACATTAATGAGAATGGCGTGTATCTATGCGAAGACTTACATACCTCTTATTGGCCGAAATGGGGCGGCGGCTATAAGAAGCGCGGCACGTTTATAGAGTACAGCAAGAACTTTATTGACTACATGAATGCTTGGCATTCTGTCCAATCAGGCAGGTTGAGCGTCACAGATTTCACTAAATCGGTTCACTCATTGCATTATTACGATAGCATTCTTGTGATTGAGAAGCGACCAATTGAAAAACCTTTCGACCTGAAAACGGGAACACCGGAAATCCCAGACTTCCATCCGCCAACGAGTCCTTTGAAAAGCCTCAGGGGACGGTTGAAACGAGAAATAGAGCGTCTGACAAGGCACTCAACGGGGAAATAAATGGAAAGAGTTCAGACCCTCTGCCTCTGCGGAGCTGCCGGCCTTGGGCGCCGTTTGCCTTCACCTTCCTCCGACAGGGTGTGGCAGCGGCTGTAAGGCGCATCACCTTTAATTTTCTACTCCAGAGAGGTTCAGATATGATGAGCTTGGAAAGCAAAAAGACCGTTTGTAAAATCGGATTAAGGATGCCATTTCCATCTTTTATTTCGTTTTTATATATTTGCCTGCCGACAATCTGTTTTTTGTTTATATCCGCTTCTATTTCCGGCAATGCGTTTGCCGGTGAAAAGGGGTGGCTTGGGGTACAGCTTGGGGCACAGGAGCAGTTCAAGGTTAGCGCTGCCTGGCGGTGGCTTGGAAGGTTTACCGGCAGAGGTGATGGTGTTTTTGTTCGCGAGGTGATAGCAGGAAGCCCGGCAGAACAAATGGGCATAAAGCAGAATGATGTTATTCTTTCCGCCAACTACAAGGATATAAAAAATCCCAATGAATTTACGGATGCAGTTTCCGCATTAAACCCGGGAGATAAGATAGTTCTCCTGATTTTCCGCATGTCTCCAACCCTGTTGACCATAGAAGGAACGATGGGACAATCCTCGATATCTGCCGAAACGGTCCCGACGCAGCGACGTGGCGAGCGGATGGCGCGACAATCCCCGGGGTCTGCCGAAACGGAGCAAATTCCCAAACCCGCAAAAAAAGACCAGCCGGTGAGCACCGACGTATCTGCCAGGATTTTTGCGTCCACAGGACATCACGAAGTATCATCTGTAGCTTTTTCTCCGGACGGCAAGCAGATCATTTCGGGGGGGAATATGAAAAATTCTCTCAAGCTCTGGGATATTGCAACAGGCAGGGAAATAAGGGCATTCATTGGAGACGCGGACACCATTTATTCGGTGGCATTTTCACCTGACGGCAGATATGTCCTTTCAGGAAGCGCGAATCACACCATGAAGCTCTGGGATCTGACAACAGCAAAAGAGATAAGGGCCTTTACGGGGCATACTAAAGATGAGTTGATTCATTCAGTAGCCTTCTCTCCTGATGGACGCCATGTCCTTTCCGGGGGCAGTGATAAGACTCTCAAACTCTGGGATCTTGCGACAGGCAGGGAAATAAGGACATTCTCCGGGCATGCCGGGTGGGTTAGCACCGTTGCCTTTTCACCTGACGGAAGATATGCACTTTCAGGGAGCTGGGATAACACACTCGCCCTCTGGGATATTTCAACCGGCAAAGAGATAAGGACGTTCACAGGGCGTACGGGGAGGGTTAGCACAGAGACTGTCACTAAAGATGGTGATCCTATTCCTGCGGCAGTGAGAATCTTTGATAAGCTATCGATGGGCATGAGCAGCTTCGCGGGTCGTCTTAGCTCCGTCGCCTTTTCACCTGACGGCAGATATGCCCTCTCCGGGACTTGGGGTGGCACACTCACCCTCTGGGATATTTCAACAGGTAAAGAGATAAGGGCATTTACAGGACATAAAGACAGGGTTAACTCAGTTGCCTTTTCACCTGATGGCCGGAACGTCATATCTTCCGCCCGCGATAATTCAATTAAACTCTGGGATGTGGCAACAGGCAGGGAAATAAGGACCTTTACAGGACATAGAGGTGATATAAGTTCCGTCGCTTTCTCTCGTGATGTAAAAAGTTTTATTTCCGGCGGCGCAGATGGCACAGTAAGGCGTTGGGATACAAATACAGGCAAAGAGATCGCCCAGTTCGTAAGTTTAAAAGACGGCGAATGGATAGTTATCACGCCTGAAGGCTATTACAATTCTTCCCTCAACGGCCATAAATATCTCAACATTCGCGTGGGCAATAAGGTTTACGGCATAGACCAGTTCTATGATGTCTTTTACCGTCCTGACATAGTTGCGGCAAAACTCAGAGGCGATGATATAAGCAGCCTCATCACCATTACCATAGATGATGCTCTCAAAAATCCTCCGCCAACTGTTGAATTTGCCTCTGTGCCATCAGCGACTGATCAACCAAAGGTCAAGGTCTGCTATCAGGTCAAAAGCACCGGAGGCGGGATCGGGGAGGTAAGGTTGTTCCATAACGGCAAGCTCATAGAGTCGGATGGCTTTTACAGGGACATTGCAAAATTAACTACGGAAAAAACTCAACTCGCAGCCTTGAACAGCAAAGCCATCCATGAAGATATGCGCGGTGTGATCATGAAAAGCAAGGCTGATACCACCCCGATTGTCAGCAAATCCAAAGGAGAGTTTTTTGAAGATTGTAAGGAAGTGGAAAGTGTTTCGGGTGAAAACGAGGTGAGCGTTACGGCCTTTAATACTTCCAACACCGTACAGAGTTATATGAAGACCGCTAACTTTAATGCAAACATCAAGGGAGAAGAATCCCATCTCTACATCCTTTCCATTGGCATTGACCAGTATAAGGACAGCAACGTCAATCTCAAATATGCGGTTAAGGATGCAAGGGATATGACGCAGAAACTGTTGCGGCAGTCTGCCACTTTGTTTAGGCCCCAGCATATCCACCAGGAAATGTTTATCGACAAAGACGCCACCAAGGCAAATGTGCTGAATAAGATTAATGAAATATCACGAAAGGTCAGGCCTGCCGACAGTTTTGTCCTCTTCGTGGCAGGACACGGGATACTTCTACAGAACCAGTACTACATGCTTACAAGCGAATATGACGGGAATGTAAATGAAGTCACAATGATAAGCTCAAATGAAATAGTCGAGATGTCCAAGAAGATAAAATCCCTTTCCCAGCTATTCATCTTCGATACCTGCCATGCAGGCGGGGTTGACTACATAGTAAGCGGCCTTTATGACGCGAGGATGTCAGTGCTGGCAAAGAAGATGGGGCTTCACATATATGCGTCAGCAAATTCAAAAGAGGCGGCAATGGACGGATATCAGGGGAACGGGCTATTCACATACACGCTTATTGACGGACTGAATAACAAGAAAGAGGCGGACAAAAACAAAGACAGCAAGATAAGCCTTGTCGAACTCGGGGAATACTCAAAACAGACAACAACAGAGATATCAAAGAAAATCGGGCATCAACAGACACCGGTGATAATAAACTTCGGGAAGGATAATCAGGTTTATTTGTTAAGGTAATCGGGGACGGATTCATCATTTGAGACCCCATCCCTAATTGCTGGTTGCCATAAATTAGTTGCACACCCCATTAAAGATTTTTCATTGACAAAAACCGCCACCAGCCATAGAATCCGGTCGGGGTTAACTAAAAGGAACGAAACAGATTGATGAATCCAACTCGCACTTGCACAGGAATAATAATTATTTCCGGCATAATTGACGACCTCGTAAAAAGTCACGCGGCGATTTTGACGGGGTAGAGCATATTTTC
>JASEGX010000092.1 GCA_030017815.1 Thermodesulfobacteriota bacterium
TGCTCAGATTGATAAACTGAAATAGGTCTGCCGGTCAGGCGAAATACCTCGAGGGCCCGCAAGATGCGCACCTTATCGTGGCCGTGGATCTTCTCCGCGGCCTCCGGATCTACCTCTTTCAATTCCGCATAGAGGCGCTCCAGACCGCTTTTTTCCATTTCGTCCCGTAGCGTCTGGCGTACGGCCTCGTCGGTAGCCGGAAGATAAAAAAGGCCGCGCGTCAGGGCCTTGATATAAAGGCCGGTCCCTCCCACTACGAAGGCGCATTTCTCCCGCCCGGATATATCCCCGATAATCCTTTCCGCATCCTGCCGGTAGCGGGCGGCATTATACACCTCATCCGGATATACAATATCCAGGAGATGGTGCGGTACCAATTTTCTTTCCTCTGCTGAAGGCTTGGCCGTGCCGATATCCATCAGCTTATAGACCTGCATGGAATCGGCATTTATGATCTCACCACCGAACTCCCGGGCGAGTATAATGGACAGGCTGGTCTTTCCAACCCCCGTCGGCCCGGCAACGATAATCAGCGGTGTTTTACTATTTACGTTTGAAGCCTTTTTCCAGTTCATAGTACGTGTAGAGTTGCCGGATGGGCCGGCCATGTGGACAGTTTGAAGAAACGGGACAGGAGTTAAGCTGCTGCAAAAGGCTCTCCATTTCCTCGACCGTCAGCGGTTGCCCGGCTTTTATGGCGGCGTGGCAGGCCATGAGGGCCAGGATATCATTAAGGAGTCTTTCGTCCAGGAACGAGCTTCCGGCAGAGGCCATGATGGCCAGGGCCGATTCCACCAATTCCTTTATATCCCGGTTAGCGAGTATGGCAGGCGTAGCCCGGATGACAAAGGTTTCTCCACCAAACGGTGCTATCTCCATCCCCAATGCGGCAAAATCCGCAAGATGCCCGGATAAGACATCTTTCTCAGATCGGGCCAGTTCCAGGGTTATAGGGAGGAGGAGTTGCTGGCTATCAATTCCACCTTTCTGGAGGCTGCTTTTGAGACTTTCAAAAAGGACGCGTTCGTGAGCGGCATGCTGGTCGATGATAATCAGCCCTTCTTCCGACTGGCAAAGGAGGTAACTTTCGGCCAACTGGCCGATAAGTCGCAATTCAGAAGGTGATGGTTGGGTCAATGGAAGAGAACCGGCGTATGGAGACGCTTTTTCCTGCACACTAACCCCGGCTCTTAGAGGTTCTTCAGAAAAGAGGCCCTGTGTTTGGTGGATAGTCCCGCCGTAGGCAGATTTATCAGGTTTTCTATATGGTTCCCGTGCCCGGTGTGTTTCAGCCGTTTTCGGTTCCCCGACCTTTTGCCGGGAAAGAATGGCTGCACGTATGCCTTCACTGACCATCTGATGTATCAATTTTGGTTCCTTGAAACGGACCTCATGTTTGGTCGGGTGCACATTTACATCCACCCCGGCTGGAGGAAGTATTACGTAGAGGGCTCCGACCGGATAGCGTCCCTTCATAAGGAAACTTCCATAGGCCTCGAGGACGGCATGCTGGATGATCCGGTCACGTACAAAGCGTCCGTTGATAAAGATGCAGAGGGATCGTAAGGAAGCCCGGTTTATCTCCGGTTTTGCCACATAACCGGAGAGGGTTATCTCTCCGCAGGCATTTGACACCGGGATCAGATTTCTGGTGTGGTCAAGACGAAATATGGCCTGCAGGCGATCTTCGAGCTTTTCGCCGGCTGAGGAGGTGAACACCCCGCGCCCATCATTAGAGAAGATAAATTGCACAGTGCAGGCGGCAAGCGCCATGTGCTCGACGACGTCCTGAATATGCCCGGTCTCCGTGCTGTATGACTTGAGAAACTTCCGGCGGGCCGGCAGGTTGCCGAAGAGATCCCCGACTTCAACTACTGTCCCCTCCGGGCACCCTGTTTCCAGAACTTCTTTTATGCGGCCATAATGGATGGTAACCCGATGCCCGGATAGATCCCCGCGGCGGCGGGATATCAAGGCCATTCTGGAGACGGAGGCGATACTGGGCAGGGCCTCACCCCTGAATCCCAGGGTATTAATGTGGAACAAGTCCGTATCAGTCGCAATCTTGCTGGTGGCGTGGCGTTCCAGGGAAAGGAGGATGTCCTCGCGATCCATTCCCTCGCCATTGTCCATAACCCGGATAAGCTGCTGCCCGCCGCCTTTTACCTCTACCTCTATACGCTTCGCCCGGGCATCCAGGGCGTTTTCGATGAGTTCTTTTACCACCGAGGCCGGGCGTTCGATGACTTCTCCGGCCGCAATCTGATTGGTAAGGGATTCAGGGAGTATCTTTATCTTAGCCACAAAGGCACCAAGACACAAAGAGATCAAAAATTATAGAATTAGTAAACCACAAAGCCATTCACGAATTCCTTTCGCAGATGCGCCATAGGCGTGCGTGCCTCCGTGTCTTTGTGGCAAATTTGGTTCTCCGCCTTCGGCGGACCCGGGTTAGGATAATTTTAAAAGGACATTATCCTGGATCCAGTGTTTGTCCCACCATTCAACCGGGTTGACAAATGTCCCGCCTACCAGCATGGAAAAGTGGAGGTGGTCGCCGCCGGCCAGACCGGTAGCCCCTGAGCAGCCCAACCCCATCCCCTTTTCCACCATCTGCCCGGGAGCGACATTGATGCTGCTTAAGTGGGCATACAGACTGAATATCCCCTGCCCGTGGTCCATGATAACGGTATTTCCGTAGATACCGAGGTATCCGGTAAAGACAATTTTGCCGGTATTGGCGGCCTGGATAGGCACCCGTTCGTTTGAGGCCAAATCAATGCCCAGATGGACAGCACGGTCAATTTCCTGCCCGTTGTAGGTGTAGATACGCTGATCGGCAAAGAGGCCCATGGGCGCTGCGTTTTGCATACGCAGAAATGCCCCGGTCCAGAGCGGCCCGGCCTCAGAACGGGAACAGATCTCCGCCACTTTGCGGTCATTTTCAACCCTGATCTTGTGGTTAACCTGCACAAAGACCTCTTCATAATTCCCCTTAAGGTCTGGATAGTGTTGTATAAGCTCCGGCATCTTGGTCTGCAGAAAGGCCGGAGAGAGAGCGATCTTATCTACCCTGAATCGGCGAGTTTTTATACGATATGCAAAGGGCACCCGGGCGGTATTACCGGCCTCGTCTCGAGCGGCAAGATATAGGGGGACATCAGCCGGGGCATCCCACGGCAGGGCGAAATAGGCTACATAAACCCCTTTGGGGCCTTCTGGTTTTGGATAACCGCGGTAGAATTTTTTACCTACATAGACACCGCTGACCGGAACATCGTTCTCTGCCTGATAGACAATAAGCCCGCTGCCCCCCAGGTTGATATTATGGGCGGTGCTCAGGGCATAAACGTCAGGCGGCCTGCTGTCAATGGAGACCTTTTTATCTATGATGCGCCTGTTGCCTGAAAACCACCCCCACCATGAATAATCCCGGACTGATACCCGGAGAACGGCCTCGCCATTAACCAGCCCCGCGCCAAGAGGGCGAAGCGTTACAGGCGTAGAGTGGCTTTTTATAATTCCTCTCAGCAGCAGACCTCCTCTGGGAAAAGACTGCCTTGCCACTTCCACCTTTTTACCCCCCTGGAGGAGGGTTACTTCTATTTCCCTGAGTCCGGTCAGCCTGTCTTGAGCGGTAATGGTTATGGTTTTTTCCGTGCCTACGCGGTTAACATCAGGTGCAATGCGCACCTCCGGCTTAAAAAATTCAAATTTTAATACAACTACTGCAAGTATTAAAAGGAATATTAGTAGTCCAAATACAGTGATTGGAAGGCGGGATTTAGGCATAAGGCAAGATTCACTCCTTTTGGGATGTTATAGCTTACGAAAGTATACCGAAACAGGCAAAACGTCAAGTGTCCAGCAAATCCCAAATCCCGAGATAGAAAATCGTCATTGCGAGTGGAGCGAAGCAATCCCCCCTTTTAATAAAGGAGGGCCGGAATACATCTCACCTCAATTTTTTTATACTAACTTGCGTTCAAATTCCCTTAATCCCCCTTTTCAAAGGGGGAAATTATATCCCCCTCTTTGGAAAAGAGGGGTGAGGGGAGATTTTTTGGGTATATCTTTGATTACAACTTAGTATAAAAAGGGGGATTTCGCATTTCCTCCCTTTGGAAAAGGGAGGGTAGGAGGATTTTTAAATAATGTTTTTTGCGCAAAATCGCCGGGTTAGAGGTCAGTTCGAGTCATGGCGGTTGGGTGATTCATTCACGGATGGGCAGGGAGAAAGTGACGCGTCAAATTCAGGGTGCTTGCGGTTCATCCCCACGCATGTGGGGAATGCTAATGACATATGAAGATGTGACTCCGGTAACTACAGGTTGCTGCCTCTGGTTATAATCTGTCTGCCCAGTTTCTCCCTGATCCGGTCAATGGCATGATCGACTCGTTCCAGTTTCTCTGTCTCTTTTTCCACGCCGGGTAGGAGAGAATATTGCTGCCCTTCACCAAAATTGGAGACGGCCAGCCCAATCAAACGCACGGGCGTCTTCAAATTATACCGTTCGAGAAGCATGACCGCGGTGTCATAGAGGATTTTAGTCGCACACGTGGCCTCTTTAAGGCTGTGGCTTCTGGTCACCAGGGCAAAGTCGCTGTGTTTAAGCTTTAAGGTTACGGTCCTTCCTTTTAACCCATGCCTGCGCAGCCGTTCCCCTACCTCTTCTGCCTGGGACAGGAGCTGCTTCTTAAGGATATTAATAGCGGTTGTGTCCTCAGGGAGGGTATCTTCACTGCCCATGGATTTGGCCGGGCTGCAAGGGATAACCGGTGAATCATCGATCCCCTGCGCCAATTCCACTAACCGCAGGCCATACTTGCCGAATTTCCTCTCCAAAAGCCCGGGCGGGAAACGCAGGATATCGGAAACGGCATAGATTCCCAGACTTCGGAGCGCCTCTTCAGATTTGGGGCCGACGCCGGGCAGTTTGCCGACCGGCAGGTCTTTCAAAAAACTCTGCACCTCTTCCGGTACGATCGTCAGCCCGTCAGGCTTTTCAAGGTCAGAGGCTATCTTGGCCAGAAACTTATTGGGGGCAATACCAATAGAGCAGGTCAGGCACGCCTCGGCGTATATTTTCCCTTTAATCTTACGAGCGGCCTGCGTAGTGTCCCCATGCAGCCTTTCCGTGCCCGCAAGATCGATAAAGGCCTCGTCGATGGATACCTGCTCGACCAGCGGCGATACGGCCTCCAGTATGGCCATCACCTTTTGTGATACCTCCTGATACCTTTCCATCCTGACCGGTAAAAAGATACCCTGCGGGCAGCGCTTTCTGGCCTCGAAGATAGGCATGGCCGACCGCACGCCGTATTTCCGGGCCTCATAAGAGGCGGTAGAGACGACGCCTCGTTTTGCGCCGCCCACGATAACCGGTTTGCCCTTAAGCGCCGGATTATCGGCCTGCTCTATCGCGGCAAAAAAGGCGTCCATATCCATGTGGAGGATAGTGCGGGAGAGGGGTAGTAGGGTGAGGGGCACATTCTCTCTCATTCTGATGGGCCCTGTTTGCCCGCGGGTGCGGTGCTCTTTCTGCTCTTCCTGCGATCGAGCACCTCAACCAAAATGGGTAAAAGTACCAGCCCCCCGGGTAGGAGCAAGATGGATAAGGCGGGTATCCTTTTGGCGAGACGGGTAAAGTGTTTCTTCATGGCGGCCAGTTCTTCCTCTGTCCACCTGGCGTGCGTACCTTTCATAAGGATACGCATAAGATCCTGACCCCGGAGGACTTCATCCAGTATCTCATCCCGGTATCTTAAAAAAGTGGCCTTAGCCTCTGCCTTGAGATTTTTTAGATGCATAATGGCACTAGGTTTTCTTTGTGTTCCCTAAACGTTCGCTTTTTTCGCGGCGCCGTAAGATAAGCCGGAGCGGACAGTGGTCAAAGGCGAACTTCTCGCGCAGTTGATTGATAAGGTAGCGTTCATAGGAAAAATGGATGGACTCCGGGTAATTAGTGAAGACCACAAAGGTAGGCGGCTTTATCCCGGTCTGGGTCATGTAGTATAACTTCACCCGGCGTCCCCCTCGAAGAGGAGGTTCGTGATGAACCAGAATCTCCTTAAGGGCCTGGTTAACCTTACCGGTGGAGATGCGGGCCGTATATTGTTTATAAACCTCATTAACTGAGTTTAAAACACGGTTGACCTGATAGCCGGTCAGGGCGGATACTTTAACTACCGGGGCATAGGCCATAAAGGGTGTGGCCGCAGTAATATCCTCCATGATCTTTTTCTTACGCTTCTCATCATCCTTCACCAGATCCCACTTATTAATTACTATAATACAGCCCTTGTGATTATCTGAGACATAGCCGAGGATGTGGGTATCCTGATCGGTAATCCCTTCTACGGCGTCAACAAGTACAATGGCTACGTCGCACTCCGCCAGGCTCTTTAATGCCTTTAGAATGCTATACTTTTCTAAACGATGGCTGATGCGTCCCTTTTTCCTTATCCCGGCGGTATCGATCAGGCGGTATTTTGTCCCCCCCTTTTCCAGGATAGTGTCCACGGAATCACGCGTGGTACCGGCCACCTCGGTCACCAGCATCCTCTCTTCGCCCAGTAACCTGTTAACCAGCGAAGACTTGCCGACGTTCGGCCGCCCCAGTATGGCCATCCGTATAACTTCCGGCCCGGCCTCTATAGCACCCTCCGCAGGAATATGAGCAACGAGCTCATCCATAAAATCCCCGATGCCATAACCATGCTCAGCCGAAACCCCATAAATAGGATCCACTCCGAGTTGGTAAAAATCTAAGAGGAGATCCTCCTTTTCCAGGGTATCTATCTTATTTGCTACATAGAATACCGGCTTTTGTATCTTCCGCAGGCGTTCGACCGCCTCAAAATCACCGGCCGTAAGCCCCTCCCGTCCGTCCATGAGAAAGATGACAGCGTCCGCCTCTTCCATGGCCAGGGTAGTCTGTTCCTGCATCCTTGAGACCAGCGTATTACTTCCGGCCGGTTCGAATCCGCCTGTGTCCACCAGGACAAACCGCCTCCCTTCCCAGGCAACCTCACCGTAATTCCGATCCCTCGTGACCCCGGGTGTGGAGTCAACGATAGCCCTCCGGCTGTGCGTCAGGCGGTTAAAAAAGGTTGATTTACCGGTGTTTGGCCGTCCTACGATAGCCACTAGAAAAGGCATGAATGTTCCTCACATTTGACTTACTGCCAAGGAGATTGCCACGTCCCCTTCGCTGCGCTCTGGGCTTCGGCTCACTCGCTTCCCGCAATGACACGATCGCAAATTGGTATCACTATCTGGCGCAGTTTATGGAAAGAAGTAAATATCTCCCGATCCAGGATATTTTTCAAGTTCTTTATAGCCACCGGGATATACAGCTCGAAAAAGGGTTTTTTCTTTACCCGGGTCAGGAAACCAAAGGCCCCCAGCATCTGCAGGGCCCGTTGCAGGGCTATGTACCAGAAATGATGCCGGAAGTCTTCTTCATTAATTTGGTGCTGCCTTCGCAGCCTGAGAAGATAGGTTTCGAACAATGCCTCTTTCATATTATCCGTCAGGTCAACGTAGGGATCAAAGAGAAGAGAGGCCAGGTCATAGGCCAGGGGGCCGAGGCGTCCGCCCTGGAAGTCTATTAACCGCAACCTTCCTTTACAGACCATGAGATTCCTTGATTGGAAATCACGATGCAGAAAGAGAGTAGGGGATTGTTCACCGGCCAGGTCAGCCAGCCTTTCAAAATCCGGGGCCAGTTCATCCCAGGTAATCTCCAGTCCCAGGTAGCCCTGTAAGAAAGCCTGCACAAAATAGCCGGACTCCCGTTCTAACATAAGCTTTCGGTCATATACGGGCGTATCAAAACAATACCGGGTATCAAATCCTCCGGCCCCTCTTACCTGCATATTTATTAAGATTTCCACGGCCTCCAGATACCACCTTTCCATTGCCCCGGTATTGTTTTCTTCCCTGACGGCTCGCTCAAGATGCACATCCCCCAAGTCTTCCATGATGATGGCCCCGGTGGTCCGGTCATAACCGTAGATAACCGGTGTGGGGATGCCCTTTGCGGCCAGATGCCGGCCTATGTAATGATAGGCCTCGCTTTCCTTAAGGTGCAGAGGGTCTTTACTCTCAGGCAGGACAACTATGAGTGATCCTTTAGACCCGGAGAGGCGGTAAAAAGGGCGGTTCGACCCGTCGCCGGCAATTCTTACCGGGACCGGACTTACCCCTTCATCCGTAATCAGAGAAAGATAAGATTTTATGATATCCTGTAACACCGCTTAATCCTGTGGAAAGACGCCGTGTACCACGGTATTGACAATATGAGTATTGGCCTTTATCCTGGCGCCCTCCCAGATTATTGATCGCGCCAAGTGTGCATGAGGCCCCACAGAGACCCGGTCGCCCAGAGAGACCCAATCTGTAAACTCCACGCCTTCACCTATGGAGACATCCTTCCCCAGGCAAAAGGGAGAGTCACATGGCAGTAGATCATCTATCCCTTTCACCCGGCCTTTCAATAGATCACCATGGAGCGCCAGATAGGCCTCTGTCGTCCCGATGTCCGTCCAATAATGGCCGCTAACCCCGAAGGCGCCTAGCTTTGCTCCCTTTGATATAAGTGCGCGATAAGTATCCAATATATCATAATAGACGCCTTCGGGAATAAGAGAAAGGACACCCGGATTTATCACATGTATGCCGGTAAAGGCCATCCGGCCATCTGGACGAAGGCTAAAGCCTTTTATAGAATCCCGGTTGTCAACCAGGACATTATTGTATCTCGGGCAGTGGTGGAGCACCATGGTCACTGTATTACCTGAAGCGATATGGAAACTATAGGCCGCCTTTAAGTCTATAGTGGTAAATATGTCTCCATTGACCACCAGGAAGGGCGCGTCATCTAAGAAACGTTCGGCATTTCTGAGGCCGCCGCCTGTACCTAAGATAACTTCCTCGCGAAGGACGTGGGCAGTAATTCCTGAGAGATTATATTTTTCAAGGAATGCGGCAATTTGATCGCCCAGGTGATGGGTATTGACCGCTATCTCAGTTACCCCGGCACGCCGGAGCTGCTCAATTATCACTGCCAGAAGGGGTTTGTTGAGGACCGGGAAAAGAGATTTGGGCTTAAGGAGCGTGAGCGGCCTTAAGCGCGTACCAAAACCGGCTGCCAGAATCATGGCCTTCATGTTATTCCTTAAGCTGTCGGCTTTCAGCTATCAGCAGTCAGCCCTTAACGCTCGACGTTCGAGTTGTTTTCTATTTTAGAAAAACCGTAACTACTCAGCCGCCGATCTACGCTGATCATCACTGATATTTTTTCTTTTAT
>JASEGX010000093.1 GCA_030017815.1 Thermodesulfobacteriota bacterium
GGATTCGTAAGGTAAATAACGCCAAAGAGCTGATAAATCAGATGCCGCTGGCCCGGGCCGAGGCCAAGGCCGCATTTAATGACGCCCGCGTCTATTTGGAAAAAGGTGTAATAAATCCGAAGCATATCGAGGTTCAGGTACTGGCTGATAGTTTCGGCCATATTATTCACATGGGCACACGGGATTGTTCTATTCAGCGGCGCAACCAGAAATTGGTGGAGATAGCGCCGGCCCTCATCCCTGACCAGACCCTTCTGGACAATATCTGTACTGCGGCCATCAAGGTAGCGCAAGAAGCCAATTACGTGAATGCCGGTACCGTGGAGTTTCTGGTGGATGAGGGCGGACACTTCTACTTTCTGGAGATGAATACCCGCCTGCAGGTCGAGCACACGGTCACAGAAATGGTCACCGGGATGGACATTGTCCGGGCCCAAATTGACATTGCAGCCGGGGAAAAGCTCAAATTTTCCCAGGAAGATGTCCACATCCGGGGGCATGCCATCGAGATGCGTATTAACGCCGAGGATCCTAAAAATAATTTCTTGCCGGAAGGCGGCAAGACCATAACGGTTTATAATTCTCCCGGGGGAGCGGGCATAAGGTTGGACGGTATCGTCTATCAGGGTTATGTCATCCCGCAGGCCTATGACTCGCTGCTGGTCAAACTGACGGTGCATGGGTTCACCTGGCAGGAGGCCGTGGAGCGCATGCGCCGGGCCTTGAAGGGTTTTGTTATCGTGGGTCCCAAGACCACGATCCCCTTTTACCTCAACATCGTTAATGAGCCTGATTTCCAGAAAGGTATATTCAACACCGGCTATCTGGACCTGAAGCCCGATCTTTTTGAATATAAAGAAGAGGGCCGTGAGGTAGCCAAACTGGCCAGGCTGATCGCCACTATTCACCATAAGGGTTTCAATCCCTTTGCTGCATAATTCGCTCTACAGAAGGAAGGGATAATAAGATGGAATGCATTCGACCGGGCATGGACACTAAAGATATCCTAAGGCGCCTAAAAGAGGCTAAAGGATATTTTATCACTAATACGGCCCGCGATTTATCGCAATCTGACTTTAAAAACCGCATCTTGCTCCATACAGACTTATTGGCGGCCAAACCGCGGGATGCGGCCGGATATTTCTCCCTGGAGATAACCGGCGGGGCCTCAGTGCACGTGGATATGCTGCGCAAACAGGTGAACCCCTTCCTAAAACTGGAACTCCTCAGGCGTGAGATGCCGAATACGTTATTCCAGACCCTGTGCCGGGGCGTCAACCTATTCGGATACCGGCCGTATCCGGAGAATGCCATTCGACTGACGGTAAGAGAATTTGCCAAGTACGTGGAGGTCTGGCGCGTCTTCGACTTTTTAAACTATATTCCCAACATGGTCCCGGTATTTGAAGAGGTCAAAAAGGCCGGGAAGATACTGGAGCCGTCTATTTGTTTCTCTACGGGACCGGAACACACAGATGAATTTTATGTAAGTAAGGTGCAGGAAATATTGGATGTTACCGGCGAGGACATTATCCTGTGCATCAAGAATCACGGCGGCCTGGGGACGCCTAAGCGCATCGGTGAACTGGTGGCATCCATTAAACAGAGGTTCCCGGACCTGTTAATCCATTACCACGGTCACAATACAGACAGCAACGACGTGCCGCGTATTGCGGCAGCCATCCTTTCCGGGGCCGAAATCGTCGATGCCGCCGATCATGCCTTTACCGGATTTTATGGCCCGCCGCCGGTCTTAAGTGTTATCCAGACCATGGAGGCCCATGGCATCCGGGCTGAGGGCGTAAGCACCGACGCCGTTATTGAGACCTCCGAGGCGCTGCGGCCGGAGCGGGCCGCCTATGCGGATTTTGAGTCACAGTTCAAGGGATTTGACTCCACCGTACAGGTGCATAAACTGCCGGGCGGGGCCACCGGCAGCAGCTTCGAGCAGGCGGTTAAGGGGGAATTCCTCCATCTTATGCCGAAGATTCTGCGCGAGGAATTGCCTCGTGTTCAGATCGAGCTGGGTAACTATTGGAGTGTTACGCCCGGCTCTCAGATCCTGTGGACTACGGCCGTCAACAATGTGCTCTCGGGCGAACGGTATGAGAATGCCAGCGGTGATCTGAAAAACCTTCTCCTGGGCAAGTATGGACCATTCCCTTTTTATCGGCCTTCCGAAGAAATTTACAAGAAGGTCTTTGGCCCGGACTGGGAAAAAATCCTGAAAGAGCAGGGCGGGGTGGCCAAAATAGAAGACATTGATCTGGAAAAAGAGGAGGCCACACTCGTAGAGCGCATGGGCCGATCGGTGACCAGAGAAGAGACGGTCCTTTATTTGCAGCATCCAAACGACGCCGTTGATTTCCTCAAGTTTGAAGAGGAATATGGCCATGCCTATGTCCTTCCTCCACAAATCTGGTTCCGGAAAGGGAGCTTTAACCTGGGTGAACACCTTGATTTCGTGGACTATACAGGTAAGTCGCATGTGATTGAAATCGGGCCCTCGTATAGCTCCGACAATGGTAAACAGACCCTTTACCTCTTTGTGGACCATCACTCCGAGGTCTTCTTGCTCGAGGAAGAAAAGAAGGCCGGGGTGGCGGCGGCAGTAATAAAATTGAGCAAGGAAGAGATCGCCTCCCTGGCCAAGGTGGGAGATATGCGGGCGCCTTTTGCCGGCAATGTATGCCAGATACCGGTCAAGGCCGGCCAGGAAGTGAAAAAAGGAGAGCTTGTCATTGTACTGGAGGCCATGAAGATGCAAAATCCCATAGAATCTCAACTTGAGGGGAAAATCGATCAGGTTTTTGTTAAACTGGGGCAGGCCGTACAGGTTGGAGATAAGCTGCTTACTATCTCTCCTTTATAACCGGTATAACCGGAAGGCAGGAAAATAAGGAGGTCATTCCCAATGTCTCTGCATAAGAAAATTACCACATTATTTTTATTGATCGTATTCGCCGTAGCCCTGGGTTGCGCCGCCAGCTCAACCCGGGAAAGCACCGGTGAATATCTGGATGATTCGGTTATTACAACCAAGGTTAAGGCCTTGCTGGCAAAGGATCTGGTCCTCAAATCCTTTGCCATAAGCGTGGAGACCTTTCGTGGAGTGGTTATCCTAAGTGGTTTCGTGGATAGTAATGATAAGATTGATCACGCCGTCCAGATTGCGCGCGGTGTAAAAGGCGTCAGGGAAGTCAGAAGTCAGTTGGTATTGAAACCCAAAAATTAACCACACGGGTTAAGTCGGTACCGAGCCAAAAATCTTCTCAATCTCTTCACCAGTAAGGATGTCCTTTTCTCTTGCCAGGTCTTTTATGGGCATGTTCCGGGCAAAGGCCTCTTTGGCCAGGGCCGCCGCCCTTTCATAGCCTATGTATGAATTCAGGAGCGTGGCCAAGGCCGTGCTCATCTCTGCATAACGGCGGCAGGTCTCAGGATTGGCGGTTATTCCTTGCACACAGCGTTCGGTAAAAATAACGAGGGCATTCTGCAAGATCCGGACGGATGCCAATATATTATGAATGATAACGGGCATCATGACATTTAGTTCCAATTGACCGGCCTGGGCAGCCATAGCCACGGTTGTCTCGTTACCGATCACCTGAAAACAGACCATATTCATCATTTCTGCTATGACCGGGTTGATTTTACCGGCCATTATAGATGAGCCCGGCTGAACGGCGGGTAGCGCAATCTCGGCCAGACCGGTACGGGGGCCGGAACTCAGCAACCGGAGATCATTGGCAATACGGCAGATATTCAGTGCGATAAGTTTTAATTGAGCGGCGATCAAGGCAAAGACATTCATATTCTGGGTCGCTTCAAACAGGTCTTTTTTGGGTTTTAAGGCAAATCGGGTTAAGGTAGAGAGCCTCTCTATTATCATCTCCCGATAGCCGGGCAGGGTATTTGTGCCTGCCCCTACTGCCGTGGCCCCTATGCCCAGATATTCCAGTTCCTTCGCCGCATGGCGCAGCCGCTCGAAATCATCCTCCACGGCCTGGCCATAGGCACGAAACTCATGGCCTAAACGCATGGGAACGGCATCCTGAAGGTGCGTGCGTCCGGCTTTGATGATGGGGTAAAATTCTTCTCCTTTATCTTTCAGGGCCTGTGCCAGATTCATACCCGCGGGATAAAGGCCCTCCAGCGCCTTTAGGGTGGCCAACCTCATAGCCGTGGGGAATACGTCATTTGTTGACTGGCCCATATTTACATGATCGTTAGGATGAACTACCGTATAGTCCCCCCGTTTTTTGCCTAAAATCTCAAGGGCTCTGTTAGCCAGGACCTCATTTATATTCATGTTGTAGGACGTTCCGGCGCCGGCTTGATAGACATCAACCACGAACTGCCCGGTAATTTTCCCCTCCAGCGCCTCATGGGCGGCCTGAATAATGGCCTCTCCGATCTCCGCCTTAAGTCCGCCCAGCGCCACATTAGTCTCGGCCGCCGCCACTTTAACCATAACAGTGGCCTCGGCCATGAGAGGATCCATGGTTAGCCCGCTTATGGGAAAGTTTTCTATGGCGCGCTGGGTCTGGACCCCATAATAGGCGTCTTCGGGGATCATCTTTTCGCCCAGGGGGTCTTTTTCTATTCTGTATTTCTTATCCATAAGTTGTTATAGAGAGAAAACTGTTCCTTGGAATCCGCTTTGCGTTCAATATAATACCTTTTTACATGAAGTGATTGTAGCGCAAAAAGACAAGGAATGCAAAAATAAGGTTTCGCAATGATGAGAAACAGAACTTTTAGGGCCTTGCAACATCGTAACTTCCGTCTTTTCTTTTTTGGACAGTTGACCTCTCTTATCGGCAGTTGGATGCAGTCTGTGGCCCAGGGATGGCTGGTCTTACAGCTCAGTAACTCTGCCTTTGCCCTGGGGCTGGTGGGGACCTTCGGATATTTACCCACCATGCTCTTTTCCTTCTGGGGCGGAAGTGTGGCTGACCGTAAGAGTAAGCGCCGTATTGTGCTTACTACCCAGACAGTAGCTATGTGCATTGCCTTCAGTTTAGCCTTCATGGTCATCTTTAACCTGATTAAGACCTGGCACGTGGCCTTATTGGCCTTCTTCATGGGTACGGTTACGGCCTTTGATCTCCCCGCCCGTCAATCCTTCCTCATAGAGTTAGTCGGCCGGGAGGACCTGACTAATGCCATCGGTCTAAATTCTTCTATATTCAATGCGGCCAGACTTATCGGCCCAGGCATCGCAGGCTTCGTCATTGCCTGTTTCGGGGTTGAAATATGCTTTTTAATTAACGGTCTCAGTTTCCTGGCTGTAATCGTCAGCCTGTTACGTATGCGAAACTTGCAACAGGCAAGCATGGCGGGTTTTAAAAAGAAGGGCAGTATAAAAGATATGGCATATTACATCCACGGACAGAAAGAAATACTCATGCTCCTTTTGCTGGTGGCCACCTTCAGTATTTTTGTCCTGCCTTATACGGTATTGTTACCTATATTTGCCCGTGACATCCTTAAGGTAGGTCATAAGGGGCTGGGATTTCTCTTCTCCGCTATGGGCCTGGGCGCCCTAATCGGAGCGATCATGGTGGCTACTATAGCCGGGCAAAGAAACAAGTTGCTTTATCTCTGGAGTAATGCCCTCCTCTTTGGGGCCCTTATTTTGGCCTTTTCCCTGTGCAACCGATATGATCTCGCATTGTTCCTGCTTTTTCTGGCGGGCATGACCATGGTGGGCTTTCTCACCACCGCCAACGCCTATGTCCAGCTTAATGTCCCGGATGACCGGAGAGGCCGGATTATGGGACTCTACAGTATTGTATTTCTGGGAATGATGCCGGTGGGAAGCCTGCTTTCAGGGAGTCTGTCACAATATATCGGAGTTCAACGGGCTGTATCTGCAGGCGCTATACTGGCAGAACTAATTACTTTCGGCCTTGGTCTTTATTTACTCTTGATTATGGGTAGCAGAAAACTATCGGACAACAAGTACTGAGCATCTGGCCTTGCGCACAAGCCGATCAGCTACGCTGCCAAAAAGCGTATAGACCAGGCCGGATTCTCCATGGGCTCCAACGACGATGAGATCAACCCCCTCCTGATCCACAAAATTGGCCATTTCAACGGCCGGGTAACCGGAAAGGACTTTTGATTCGGCAGTGATTGACGGGGGAATGCGCGGGATATAGTCTTTTTGTAACCGGGCCTCGACATTACGGCTGAAATCAGAGAAATCGATTACCGGCATATAAGGTTCATAGGTGGCCATAGGGGCTATATTGATCACGTGCACAATATATAACCGGGCCTTGTATTTGCCCGCCAAGTTAATAGCATGCTCAAAGGCCACATCTGCATTTTCAGAAAAGTCGGTCCCAAACAGTATCTTTTTGTAATCTTCCATGGTCGCTCTCCCGGAGACATTATGAAGCTGGCCACTCAGGCATAATATCCATAATTTCAAAATTACGAAGCCCCCCCGGCGTCTTTACCTGAATCTCATCGCCCGGTTCTTTTCCAATAAGCGCCCGCCCGAGTGGGGCAATGACCGAAATCCGGCCATTGGAGGCATCTGATTCATGCGGACCAACCAATTGGTATTTTACTGTTTCTCCCGATTCCAGGTCAGTTAAGGCCACGACGGTTCCAAAAACAACCCGATCACAATTCAGGTTATTACAATCAACAATCTCTGAGGTAGCCAGCTTATAGTGCAGACCTCGTATCTTGCCCTCGACGAGAGATTGTCTTTCCTTGGCTGCTGTATATTCGGCATTTTCAGAAAGGTCTCCGTGGCCGCGTGCCTCCTCAATGGCCTTGACCACGGCCGGTCTTTCGATCTTCTCCAATTTTTCTAACTCACGCCGAAGTTGCTCGTAACCTTCTCTGGTAATTGGTGTCCGATTCATGACTTCCTCACTCCCGGGGAATTTCCATTGTGATACAGGCAAAAAGATTTAACATTTTTTGATGACCTCGTAAAAAGTCAAAAAATACCGTTTCCCGTCATTCCGGCGAAAGCCGGAATCCAGTCTTTTCAACCAGTTGCAAACCATCTGGACTCCGGTTTTCACCGGAGTGACGACTTTTTACGTATGCATTTTATTTAGTGTAATACAAAAAGCGGAAAAGTGGAAGTGCTAAGTCGCGACAATGTAATCAGAAGACCTCGGCCCTGTTACGTCCACCCCTCTTGGCTGTATAGAGGGCCTTGTCTGCCCCTTCCAGTAGTTCCTTGGCCAGGGATATCCGTTCATCTGGAGAACTGGCTGCGCCTACGCTAACCGTAACTTGAAAGGTGTTATCCTGGAATCTGAACTCATGATTTTCTACCGCCTTTCTTAACCGTTCTGCGCAGGACCGGCCCGTAGCTCTATCGCACCTGAGGAGCAAAACAGCAAATTCTTCGCCGCCGTAACGTGCCGGCACATCGCCGGAACGGGTTAAATGCCTTAACAGCCTGCCCATCTCGGAAAGGATGGCGTCTCCGGTCTGATGTCCGTATGTGTCATTAAATTGCTTGAAGTGGTCAATGTCTATGATAATGCAGGTCAATGCATCGCCGTAACGTATTGACTTCGCAAATTCCGTAGCCAGTTGTTCCTGAAAATATCGATGATTGTAAAGGGTGGTTAACCCGTCGCGGATAGCCATCTCTTCCAGTTGACGATTTCTTTCCTGTAGGGCATTGTACAGCTCTTGCAATTTGACCTGGGTGTTCACCCGTGCAATCAGTTCCCCGGCATCAAACGGTTTGGTCACATAATCCACCGCCCCCAGGGCCAATCCCTTGATCTTATCGGCCGGCTCGGCCTTTGATGTCAACATTACGATGGCTATGTCCTTAGTGTCCTCGTCATTCTTTAATTGGCTGCAGGCCTCGTAACCATCTATTCCCGGCATTACTACATCTAAAAGAATTACCTGGGGTTTTTCCGCCCTGGCTATTTCTATTCCAGAAGGCCCGTCCGGGGCCGTAAAGACCTCGTGGCCGGTTTTTACCAAGATGCTTTTTGCAAACTCCGCCATCAGGCGGCTATCGTCTATAACCAAGACCCTGGCCATCAGATTGCTCCTGTGGACAAACCGGTCAATATGGACTCCGGCATCTTATGTATCGGCGCTACCTCACAGGGGGCGCCCAGCTTTATAGCCGCACCCGGCATGCCAAATATTAAAGAAGTCTCTTTATCCTGGGCAATGGTATAGGCGCCATTTCTGCGCATGGCTAAGAGGCCCTTTGCCCCGTCGGTCCCCATGCCTGTTAATATAACCCCGACAGCTTTATTGCCAACGGTTTCAGCCACAGATTGAAAAAATATATCGATAGAGGGCCTGTAAAAGTTGACCGGCGGCCCGTCTAAGAGTCGGATGCGGTAGCCTGATTTGCTACCCTCTATCCTCATATGTCTGTCGCCCGGGGCTATGAGGACATGTCCAGCCTGAATATAATCCATATCTTCGGCCTCCTTAACGAACAGGGGGCATAACTCATTCATGCGTTGGGCGAAAAGACGGGTAAATTTGGGCGGCATGTGCTGAACCACAGCTATACCCGGCGTATCCGGAGGCAAGACACGTAGTACCTCATACACAGCCCGTGTGCCGCCGGTTGAGGCCCCTATAGCCACCATTTGCCTGGGAAAAGGCCGTTGTTCGTATTGGAGGGAGAGCTCTTTTTTTTGTATCTGATCCAGTCCGGTAGTTTTTTTTATCCGGCTCAGGGCGGCTGTTTTTATCTTCTGCACAACCTCTCTGGCAAAATTCTCCTTACCCCGGGTCCCCCCGTTAACCGGTTTTAAAACAAAGTCCACTGCGCCGGCCTCTAAGGCCTCGATAGTCAGGAGTCCATTTTCTTCAGTATAAGAACTTACCATTACCACCGGCAAGGGATTGGTTTTCATAAGTTTCCTGAGAAAATCGATGCCGTTTATCCCCGGCATTTCCACATCAAGAGTAAGGACATCAGGCCTCAAGCTGGCGGCTTTATCGCCGGCCTCATGGGCATCAGCAGCAGTCCCGACTACAAAAAGCGTTTGATCCTGCGCAAGCAGGTCATAAAGAAAACGTCTAAAGAGATCTGAATCGTCAACTATCAGGACCTTTATTTTCTTCATAAAGTTCTACCCGCTGCCTTCCTTGATAAACTTGTAAAAAGTCAAAGTTTGGACGGCACAGTAAAAAGCTCCAGTTGCAAGGCGCGCAAATCCTATTATCCGTTGACCGTTGTCCGTTCACCGATAATGCGTGGACATATTCCAGTCTGCTCTTTGCTGTCGGTGCACGGTGAACTGTGAACGGTGAACTATTTCCATAGCTACGCCGCAGTG
>JASEGX010000273.1 GCA_030017815.1 Thermodesulfobacteriota bacterium
CATTGCGACACTAAATTCTTTATGGAGGTGTCTCATTTTCATTGACAAGTTCCGCTCCCTTATCAAGGACTCAGCCGGCAAACTCGTGGGGTACTTGTATGCCTTTCGCGACATCTCACCTTTAAAAAAGGTCGTGGGTGATCTGGAGATCTCCCGCGCTAAATTAGCGGAGAGGAATGCCGAACTTGACTTGGCCATCGAAGAGTTGAAAATGACGCAGGGACAGCTCTTGCAGGCCCAGAAAATGGAGTCTTTGGGCACTCTGGCTGGGGAGGTATTGCGCATGATTTTAATAATATCTTAACGGGCATCCTGGGGTTTGCTTCGCTTATCAGGACCAAGCTCCCCGCAGACAGCCCTATCGAGCGCTATGTTATGCAGATCGAACGCTCGGCCGTACGGGCTGCAGAGCTTACCAATATGATTTTAACCTTTGCCCGCCGTGGCCGTTTTGAGATCAAAACAGCCGACCTTAATGAGATTGTTCTGGAGGTAGTACAAATACTGGAGCGAACAACGGATCGCAGCATTAAGATCGGCCATATTCTGTCACCTAAGCCTTGCTATGTGGATATAGACTCGGCCAAGATGGAGCAGGCTGTTATGAACATCTGTGTTAACGCCGTCGAGGCTATGCCCAATGGCGGGGGACTGACCATCAAGACCGAGGTATCTTTTTATTCTTTTGACGGCATGGAAAAGAAATTGCCCCATCAGCCGGCAGATGGGGAGTACGTCCGGCTTTCTGTTATGGATACCGGTGCGGGCATGGATAATGAAACCCGGCAAAGGATATTTGACCCGTTTTTTACCACTAAAGGAGAATCCGGCGGCACCGGCCTGGGCTTAGCCATGGCCTATGGCGTGGTTAATGAATTCAACGGACATATTGAAGTTGAGAGCAAGCCTGGAATCGGAACAACATTCAATTGTTATCTGCCCCTTTCTAAAGGGCATCCCGAAGTGAAGGAAGGTCAAGATCGGGATAAGCCTTTCGAGGCCTCTAAAGGAAAAGGCGAGACCATCCTCCTGGTGGATGATGAGAGTATAATCCGTGAACTGGGCAGAGATGTATTGGAACAACTGGGGTACAATGTTTTCGTGGCCGAGGATGGTTTGGCGGCTCTACACTTATATGAAAAGCACCGGGATAAGATTGATCTGGTTATTCTGGATCTGATTATGCCTAATCTGGGCGGGAAAGAGGCTTTTGAGCGTTTGCGGCAGATAAATCCGAAGGTCAAGGTAATTATCTCAACCGGCTATGCCAAAGACGAGATATTGGAGCCCCTGTTGGATAACAGGGCGGATGGCTTTATAAAAAAGCCTTATAAAATACAAAATATGGCCCAGGTTGTAAAAAGCGTCATCAACACTGATAAGTGAGCATTTCTGGGCGGACCACTAAAACTCTCCCATCAACCCCTACCCTCCTGTTCTCTTTCCTGACGGATAACCATTCCTATACCCACCTGAAGCCAAAATGATTTTATTTTTGACAATGAATGCCCGACTAATATAAGATATTTATCTCAAAATAGGCTTTCATATTTTTGTGTTCGGTATACCGGCATGCGCTGCGGAAATACATTATGTATTTTGAGGACGCCAGTTCAATAATGAAGTGCAACACTTGGGAAAGCAGAAAGGAAGATGCTAT
>JASEGX010000094.1 GCA_030017815.1 Thermodesulfobacteriota bacterium
ATAGGGGTTTGAAAGGTATAATTGCCCTTGAAAAACTCATTCACATACCAGTCAATCTGGCCGTCATCAGATAGAACCATGTCCAGAAGGCGAATTGCTCCAAGAAGCCTGCCCAGCATGTCCAGTTTGTCCTGGATGATGTCTTGATCATACTTTTTTAACTCACACTTGACCATGTCCCCCTTATGTTCCACCTTAAATCGCAATTTTTTGAGGATGGAGGCTAACAGGAGGGCCCTTCTCGATCGCCGCTGGATATCAGCCGCTCCCCCTTTAAAGTAGAAGGTAATGTAATTATCATTAATAGTTGGCCCGCAATACGTATCTACTGTGACGAAGTGATAACCCAGCCGGGAGCTGAAATTCAAATAGTTGCTGGATATGAGGGCATAACTCGGCCCCCCCATTTCGCCTCCCTTTTGCGGGTCGCGGAATACGGACTCGGCCAGTATAGAACCAAATCCACGCCAGTCCATCCTGGTTGAACCCAGCCACTGGACATCCTTGTGGGTCATGCCCTTTAAAAGGGCCTTGAAAGGTACGGAGGTTACATCTTCGTCCTTTACTTCACGCGCGGCCGGATCGGCACTCAGGCCGCCGCCTAAATCGACGATGTAAATGTTAAGCGGCAGGGAAGAGCGGAAACGGACGGCAATATTTTCTTCAGCCGCAAGATCATCACTCATCCGGAACATTTCCTGCATGGACATCTCATGGGCAAAACGAATTATATCGTGGATTGTCTGGCAACCTTCTGGCTTAAAATTATCCTGCTTAGGATCAATCAGGTTTAAGGGAGCAATTTTTTGCAAGGCCGATTGCATGTATTTGTAAGTCGGGCTACCTTTCATAGGGTTAATCTTTTTTTTCTCTTTCAGAAGAGGTTCTACTCGTCCCCGATAAACGATTTTGTTTCTGACATCTACCGTAATCTCCTCTCCATGAGGGATGGTAGCACTGGCCGTGCCGGTTCCAACCAGCGTGGGAATACGAAATTCCCTGGCTACAGAAGCCATATGCCCGGTAACGCTGCCCACATCGGTAACAATAGCCTGGACACGGCCGATAATGGATACATAGCGAGGAGATGTCTGAGGGGCAATCAAAATAGAACCTTCCGGAATATTGAGAAGATTATGATCCGAGGTAATGACATAAGCCAGGCCGGAAGCCACTCCGTCTGACGCCGAAGCCCCGCCTTTCAGGAGTATGGGGTAGTTGGCGAACTCCTTTTCTAAACCTTCTACAGGCTGCGAAACCGCTTCACCTGCGAACTTCAAAGGCCGTGCCTGCAGGATATACAGCTTGTCCTCCTGATCTATGGCCCACTCGATGTCCAGAGAGACACCGTAGTGTTTTTCCAGCTTGAGGCCATAATCGACCAGCACCTCTGTCTGTGCCTGGTTGAGACAGGGTTTTGTCTTCAGTTCTTCAGGGACCGGTTCCTCCGTGAGACCATGCATTATATCGGACCTAAGGAAGATCTCTTTCCGGGCCACCTCCAAAACTTCAAGCCGTCCATCTTTTCTGTCGATCTGATAAAAGTCGGTAGCTACTGAACCGTCTACTGCACTGACACCCAATCCCCAGACAGCGCTGATCATAATAGCCGCGTGGCTACTGTCATTGGGATCTACGGTATACATTACGCCGCTGGCCTTGGCGTCAACCATAGTTATGCAGGCTATACTCATAATGACATCCTGATCCAGATAACCCTTGCTCCGGCGATAAAAAGTGGCCCTGGGGTTAAAGGTGCTGGCCACGACCTCTTTGTAGGCATGGATCAGGTTTTCTGTGGTAACATTCAGGACAGTAGAGTGCTGGCCGGCAAAGCTGGCCTCAGAATCCTCGGTTGTAGCGCTGCTCCTGACTGCCAGTCGCACATCCGGGCCTACACTTTGCCTTAATTCCTCAGCGGCCTGAAGGATGGCTTTTTCTAAATCTGGAGGCAGTACGGATCTGAAAATAAGCGCCTGTACCTCTTCGCTGACCCGGACGAGATTTTCCGTGTCGTTGACGTCTAACCCTTTTAATTTACTCTCAATCAGGTCTGGGAGTTTATTATATTCCATAAAATGCTGGCAGGCATAGGCGGTTATGGCAAATCCTTGTGGAACGGGAAGTCCGACGCGGTTGAAGACCTCTCCTAGATTAGCCGCCTTACCACCCACTTCAGAGACCCTTTCCCTCCCCAGCTTTTTGAGAGGCAGAACCAGGTCCGTGATCACGATTTTTTTCTTCCTCTCAAGCTCGTTGAGGATAGCCACGCCTATTCTTTCGGCAGATTCAAAAAGCCCCGGATATTTCCCCTCGGATAGGGCATTGAGGTCTTCAGCAAGGTTGTACACTTCCCCTATCAATATCTCAGACTGGGCCAGGACATAAGCCATGGTAAAGGGTTTATCCTCGTAAAAGGTTTGTTCCAGATCAGTTATGATCTCGAGAGCCCGGTTATTTCCAGCCAGTATACTTTTAAAAGACTCGTACTTGTGCTGGAAGATACCTTTATCGGCTGAAATCCTCGTGCCGGCCTTACTTTTTCTGAACAGGTCAAGAAACTTGAGCATAAATTTTATGGATATGATTTTTCGTTTTATTTTTAAAAATAATTCGAATACACTAGGACGTCAAGGTAAGCAGGGATATATGCCTTTCAAAATACACACATGTCGCCGCAATCCGGACATATCCAGGTAACCGCATTACAGGACAGTCCCCACATGTTTTCTTCCATACAGGCCGGGCAAATCTGGAACCCACACCGGCATGTCCAGCAGAAAGGGAGCTCTTTCCCGCAGGCATGACAGATATAATGTTTTCCTTTACGGCGTGTGTTACTACTTTTTTGCGTGGTATCTTTCTGTAAAGACATTGTTACTGCAGCGCCTCACGGATTTTTCTTAATTCCCGGTCCGCCGCCTTGTTTCTCTCTTCTAAGTCCAGCACATATTTCATGAGGGCCTTCATCTCATCTACGCTGACATAGGCGGTAGTTCCTTCAATACGAAAATTAACCGGAGGCCTTTTAGGGAGTGCAGGGAGCGGCTCGGGTTTTGGTATTGATGCCTTTTGAGGTGGCCAGGCGCATGAGGTGAGTAATAGGATCATCGTTACAATCAAAAAAACTTTTTTGCAGATATTCATTATGCTTTCCTCCTTTTTACCGGACGAGTCTATGCCAATAAAAGATGTATAGGCCGCCCCAGGATCTTTTTGGCAATCTCTGCAAAGGTAGGCGTAAAGTCTGAGACATAAAATTGGTTATTGTTGCCTCGTTTGAGTATAACGTCAATTTCCGGGTGCTCGGTAAGGTAGTTTTTAATATAGACGGCCAGCTCCGCTGATGAGTCCACAATCTTAACTCGTTTACCCATTTTCGCCTGAATAATATCTTTAAGCAGGGGATAATGGGTGCAGCCCAGTACCAGGGTGTCGATCTGCTTTCTTTTCAGCGGGTAAAGGTATTTTTTTAAGATCATTTTAGTCTCGCGGCGCTTAAGCCATCCTTCTTCCACTAAAGGCACGAGAAGCGGGCAGGCATTAGAGAACACCTTAATGTCCGGATACAGGTCTTTTATCTTTTTGTCGTAGATGTTGCTATTGATGGTCGCTCTGGTACCAATGATACCCACGTTGTGATTTTTTGTGACCTGTGTGACTTTGACGACGGCCGGGGTTACCACCTCGAATATGGGTACGCCAGGGAACCTGTCCCGCAGCGCTTCTGTGGCTACACTGGAGGCGGTGTTACAGGCAACGACAATAATTTTGGCCCCTTTGGAAAGCAAAAAATCAGTATCCTGGATAGCATAGTCGATAATGGTGGCCGGGCTTTTCGTCCCATAGGGTGTTCGGGCCGTATCTCCAAAATATACGATTTCATAGTCCGGGAGTTGCTGAAAAACGGTCTTGACTACGGTAAGACCGCCAATGCCTGAATCAAATATGCCGATCATGGGTCTCTCTTCATGGTTATTTTTTAAGTCCAATATACGAAATGGCTCCGCATTTGTCAAAATAATGGTTTGGACTTTAAGGGAGAAATTATGTAGAGTGCCCAAATTCTTTAGTAAGGAGCGATTAATGGATGGTCAGTATTCCGGTATAGAGTTGCTGAAAAGGCCGTTGGTACCCCTTACCTTTCTGGTCAGCGGGCTATTTCTGACTACCAATTTGCCGGGCATTGCCGCAACCGTCGCTAAAGTAAAAGAAAATATAACGTTGGACGGTGTGTTTTATGATAATCCTCAGGCTATATTGAAGGACTATCTGGATGTGTTCGAACCCTACGAAAGATTTAAAAGAGGAGAATTAAAAACCAGGGAGCGGCTGATTGTTGATTTAGACCATAAACCCCTGGATATTCTGGCCGGCGCTATTTTGGAAATAAAGCAGGAGTTGCTGGGGCGGGAATTGGGGCACATAAATTCTGTCTTCTGCGGACAATATCATTGTACCATTTGCTGCCAGGGACCGCTGGAAGAGGAAGAAAATTCTTTTTTTGAGCTGCCGTTGACCGAAGAAGAGATCTCGGTCTTCCCGTTGCCCGGCATAGATACAACCCTGACGCGGGGCACAAACGCCTACGCCGAACCTCCCTTAATGCGGAATAATCAGCCTTTCTATAATACGGGTCCCGCCCTTTATCGCTGGCGTCAGGGATGGGGCCTTATTCTTACGCGTGGCTCTTTTTGTCCGAATTTGAACAGAGATACCGGACGCTGTTTAATATATGAGAAGAGGCCGGAGGTCTGTCGCTGGCCGCAGATTTTCCCGATGGTGCTGGAGAAGGTGTTTGACCCGGAAGGTGTCCAGGGTATTGCATCGGCAAACGGTGTGAGTATCGACGATTTGACAGACAAGAATAACTACTATGTAAGTCAGGAAAAAATTCTGGCCGTATGGGATTGTCCGTATGTGCAGGAATACAAGGATGAGATTATCCGGTTTGCTGAACTGAGCAGCCTTGATCCGGTTTTTCGCAGGAACAAGAAGTAAGATATTTAGATAGGCCTCGTTTTGTCGTCCGGCATACTGGTCTTTTGGCCGGGATGTGGTTTAAGCCTGGCCGCTTCGATTAAATGGATGGGAATTAATATCCCAGAAAGGCCATCATCTCTCCGCCGACCTCGTCAAACCCTTTATGCATGGCATCTGACCATTCCTCTTTGGCAGGGAAGGTGTAGGTGGGATTGGCATTGTAGCGCCGTTTGGCCCAGGATCGATCAATTATAGGCACTCCGGCGAATTGTTCAAGCTGATCTAGGGTAGCATCGCTTGTACAGTCTTCAATTTTTACGATGAGCCTTTGGCTGTCAGGAATGACCTTTAATCCTTCCAGGGCAATTCTGTTTCTGTGCATCCATATCCAGGCGTTTTTCTGGAGCGGGGTCATCTCGTTCCACCTGTCAAAATAAGGATCGTTGCGGAGGGGTACTGTGCCAAACGCACCCTGTTCATGCCATTTACGCGTGATTCCTGACCGGGCAAAGTCCTTGCCGTTCCTTACGCCGAGGATGAATTTGGCCGAAGGATTCAGGTAGTAGATGGCATCAAGAAAGTGAATGTACAGGTTGGACGAATCAATAAACCTTTCCGGGTCAATGCCCTGGTGTAAATCCTTTATGGCCATAATCCTTTTTTCAAGGCGGTCGAAAGGATTTGCCTGGGGGTCTTTAAGAGAAAAATATTTATCGAGGAGGTAGGCGACCCGGAACTCATGGTATCCGCTGAATAGCTTGGCGAACATGCCGGTCCCCGACCGTCCCGTCCCGGTAATGATTAACATATTTTTAAATTAGCGCTCCCCGGCAACAACCATTACCTGCTTTGAGCCATCAGCCATCAGTATTCTGTATTCTGACTTCTGCCTTCTTCGTCCCGAGGATACGTTCGATGGTTCCTGTAGTCGATGCCCCTTCGATCAAGGGTATCCGGACCACACGGCCGCCGTAAGATTTAACAATATCAGCGCCTACAATATCTTTTTCTTCCCAGTCGCTCCCCTTTACGAGCACATCCGGTTTAAGCGCCTCGATCAGATTATATGGCGTTTCTTCAGAAAATAAAATAACCGCATCTACTGTGGCCAGGGCAGCCAGAAGCCCTGCCCGGTTCTCCTCATTGTTTATGGGCCGATTCGGCCCTTTTATGGCCCGCACGGATTCATCACTGTTTACGGCGATTATAAGGAAATCGCCCTGTGTCCTGGCTTCTGCCAGATAACGGGCATGGCCGACGTGGAGTATATCAAAGCAGCCATTGGTAAAAACGATTCTTTTCCCTTCCTTTTTAAGGCGCATGATGAGCTCTCTGGCCGCATCCCGGCACATGATTTTGTCCTGATAGGATGAGGGCGCAAAAGCGGGGGAGGGGACGGTATTGAAGAAATTCCTCGTTGTTTCTACCTGTGAGGGGTCAATTTCTATAGCCGCAAGACATTCTTTTTCGTCTGCCTCAAAGAGAATAGAGCCGTCCGGCCCTATGATGCGGGAATGCCCGGCAAATACGGTCTTCCCATCTGTTCCGCAGCAGTTGGCGGCCACTACAAAACACTGATTCTCGATAGCCCGGGCCGTGGTGAGAGCCTGCCAGTGTCCGAGGCGCACCAGGGGCCACTCGGCGCATACAACAATAAACGTCGCCCTATTACCGGCCAGGTGGCGGCAGAGTTCGGGAAACCGCAGGTCATAGCAGATAATTACCCCGACACTGCCAAAATCAGCTTCAAAGACCGGGAGTGCATGGCCTTTCGTGAAATAACGATCCTCTCCGGTAGGCGGGAAGGGATGCGTCTTGCGATACTTGCCGATTAGACCTTGTTTCCCATCGAGGAGAAATGCCGTATTGTAATAGCGGCCGTTTTCTTCCTCAGGCAGGCTGCCGGCAATAGCCATGTTGTAGTTGCCGGCTACAGCCTGGAGGGCGTTAAGCATTCGGGGCGTTTCCCGGGTCAGGGCCGGGAGCTTATCGTAAGCAAAGCCTGTGGCCCACATCTCCGGCAAGACCGCTAAACGGACACCCTGTTTGCCCAGGCTTTCCAGGCCGGTAACGGCCCGGTCAAGGTTGTGTTGCGTATTACCTATTTCTATGGAGAACTGGAGTATGCCGAACTTCATTTTACCCTCTTATTGTGCTATAGCGCGCGCCAGCGTCAGGACAGAAACTTCCCTGGCCCCGGCCTCTTTAAGTACCCGGGCGCATTCATTTACCGTGGCGCCGGTGGTGAAGACATCATCGCAGAGAAGGATGTTTTTGCCATGAACCTTATCCGGCCTTTTTACGGCAAAGGCCCCTTTTATGTTTTTCTGGCGCTCGTGGTGTTTGAGATTTGTCTGGGGCTCTGTCCACCTGTGGCGAACCAAGGTCGTAAAGTCTATTTTCTCCTCTTTTTCTTCTCCGGCCCATTCTCTTAGAAGGAGCAGCGCCTGATTAAAACCCCGTTGCCGAAGTCTCTTTACGTGAAGCGGCACGGGTACGAAGAGGTCAAACTGATCCAGGTTAAAAAGCCCATCCCCGCTTTTTAATCCGGCGAGAGTCCGGGCATAGATAATCTTTTTTCCGAATTTGAACCGGTGGATGGCCTCAAGTACAGGTCCATCATAAAATGTGACAGCCCGGGCCTTAGCAAAGTGATAGGGCTTGTTTAGACAGGTATGGCAGAGGTGCTCCGGCTGCTCTTCCGCCGCAAAAGGCCTCCCGCATGCAGGACATGTCGGGCTGTGAATGAACTTGATACCACTCATGCACTTAGGGCAAAAAAGTACCGCTGGCCGGCCGGGTAAGGGGGCAGTGCAAAGCAGGCAGGATGAGGGGAAGAAAAGCTGCCCTATAGCCGAAAGGAGCAGCCTTATGCCTGCTAAGACAGGTTCTCTATAACTGCATTGCCAAACTCTGAACATTTAAGTTCAACGGCTCCGGGTATCTGCCTGGCCAGATCGTAAGTTACCCTTTTTTGCGAGATGGTTTTCTGGATGCCCTTGTAGAGCAGTTCGGTGACTTCTTTCCAGCCCAGGTGTTCAAACATCATTCCACCGGCCAAAATGAGGGCACTGGGGTTGACCTTGTCCTGGCCTGAATATTTCGGCGCTGTGCCGTGTATGGGTTCAAAGAGGGCGTACCCATCGCCGATGTTGGCGCTGGGGGCCAGCCCCAGCCCTCCAACCTGCGCGGCCAGGGCGTCTGACAGGTAATCGCCGATCAAATTTGGTGTGGCGATAACGCTGTATTCCTCAGGCCGCAGCAAGACCTGCTGGAACATGGCATCCGCTATGCGGTCTTTAATGACGATCCTGTCCTGAGGAGGTTTACCGCCATATCGGGCAGAGACCTCTTCCTCGGTGATAGTGGTTTCCGGGAATTCTTCCCTGGCCAGTTCGTATCCCCAGAGGCGAAAGGCCCCGTCGGTGAATTTCATGATGTTTCCCTTGTGTACCAGGGTGACGCTGCTTTTTTTATGTTCCAGGGCATATTCTATGGCCTTTCGGACCAGTCGCCTGGTTCCGCCCCGGCTGATATGCTTTATGCCGATCCCGGAATCCGGCGGGATGTTTTTGCCCGTGGTCTCCTTGATAAATGAGATTGCCCTGGACGCCTCCGGCGTTCCTTCCTGCCATTCTATGCCTGTATAGAGATCTTCCATATTCTCCCGGAAGACGACCATGTCCACCTTTTCCGGCTCCTTCACCGGGCTGGGCAGTCCGTGTAAATACCGGGAGGGCCGGATACAGGCATATAATTGAAGTTCATGCCGCAGGGCCACGTTCAGGCTGCGGATACCCTTTCCCACGGGTGTGGAGAGAGGGCCTTTTATGGCTATCCGGCAGTCGCAAATGGTGTCGAGGGTCTCCGGTGGCAGCCATGCATTTTTTTGTGCAAATGCCTTTTCTCCAGCCAGTACCTCCTGCCAGAAAACCTTGCGCTGCCCGCCATAGGCCTTGCCTACAGCCGCATCCCAGACGCGGACAGCAGCCGCCCATATATCCGGGCCGATGCCGTCCCCTTCGACATAAGGGATTATGGGATAATCTGGTACCTGGATCTTTCCGCCGGCAGATAGGGTGATCTTTCCCGGTTGGTTGGTCATGAAACGCAACTCCTTAATCTTTAAAAACTGGCCTCAAAACCTAGTATAAAAACGGACATTCGTCAACAGCAAATAGAATAGCTGTCAAGCCAATTTAGAAATGTCCTATTTTTACCAAAATAGAAATGTCCGG
>JASEGX010000274.1 GCA_030017815.1 Thermodesulfobacteriota bacterium
GATTGTAGGCATTCAGCAGTTCCTTCACTGCCTGTTTCAGTGTCCTCCCGTTGGCCTTTTCAGTAAACAGTATCTTCTCTTTTTCAGTGAGTTGTCTCTCCAGACGCGTGAGGCGATTGGCTAATGAGGTAAAAAGGTCTTCATCCCTTGCACCAACAGCCACGGCGCTCAAAAGATCTTTCAGCGGAACGCCGGGCTTCTTTTCCAAAGGGCGGCTGTCGGTCTTGAGGCTCTTTGTCACGCCTATGGCATCCACAATCACAAAGTGGTCCTTAACATATCCGGCAGATGGGGTCACCTTTATCAGGTCGTCCAGTAGGATGGTGCGGGTGCCGCGCCCCTTCATCTGTTCAAAATAATTTCGGCTCTTGACGTCCCTCATAAAAAGGAGACATTCCAGCGGTTTTACATCAGTCCCGGTGGCAATCATATCAACCGTTACAGCAATGCGCGGGTAGTATTCATTCCTAAAATTCTGCAACACACCTTTCGGGTCTTCCGCATTGTAAGTCACCTTTTTGCAGAACTTGTTTTCCTCAGCAAACTCTTCCCTCACAATATTGATGATGTCATCGGCATGGGAGTCGCTCTTGGCGAAGATAAGTGTCTTGGGTATCTCGAACCTTCCGTCCCTGTCGTAACGGCCGGGAAAGATTTCTGGAAGATGCTCCTTGAATGTCCTGATGATAAGACGGAGCTGATTTGGGTTCACCACTGCGTCATCCAACTGCTTCGCGCTGTATTCCATGTCCTCGTCCATTTGGCCCCATCGTTTTTTTCGGGTCAGTTTTTCACGGTGGTCCACATATTCACCCCTCCAGACAACTCCCCCTCTCCTGCTAATCTGGGTCTCTATAATAAAGACATTGTATGGGACCAGAACACCATCCGTTACCGCCTCTTCAAAGCCATAATCACTGACCACGTTCTGGTTGAAATATCCGAAGGTGCGGTTGTCGGGGGTAGCGGTAAGGCCGATCTGAAAGGAGTCGAAGTAGTCCAGCACCTGCTTCCAGAGGTTGTAGATGCTTCGGTGACATTCATCAATCACTACAAAGTCAAAGAACTCCGGGGGCAGTCTTTCGTTGTAGACTACAGGCACAGGCTCTTTGAACTGCCAGCGTCTTTCATTGGGGTTTTCCTCTTCTGCGGCTTCATCCAGCTCTTCACCCTTTAAGATAGAATAGAGGCGCTGGATGGTGCTGATATAAACCTGGTTGTCCGTGGGAATAGTGCTTGATTTCAGGCGGTGTACTCCGTACAACTCGGCGAACTTGCGGTTGTCGTCATTAGGCTGAAAGGCCATGAACTCCTGCTCGGCCTGCTCCCCAAGATTCCTGGTATCCACGAGGAAGAGAATCCGCTTCGCGCCTGCATATTTCAGCAGCCGGTAGATGAAGGTAATGGCGGTAAAGGTCTTGCCTGAGCCTGTGGCCATCTGGATCAATGCCCGGGGCCTGTTTTCCTTGAAAGATTGTTCCAGATTATTTATGGCCTTGATCTGGCATTCACGGAGACCCTCTTCCGGCAGAGAGGGGATATCAAGGAGCCCCTTCCTAAGCGTCTTATCGCCCTTCAGCAATTCCCTCAATGTCTCCGGCTTGTGAAAGGTGAATACAGGACGTGAACGCGGCTTTGGGTCCCGGA
>JASEGX010000095.1 GCA_030017815.1 Thermodesulfobacteriota bacterium
CCCTTCGACTTTGCTCAGGGCCGTGAGCCTGTCGAACGGCAAATGGACTTTTTACAAAGCCGTCTTTATTGAAACGTTGCCTATGGCTTTAGTACAAGACATAATAAATATTATTGAGGAATTTGCTCCCTCCGCCTGGGCTGAGAAGTGGGACAATGCCGGCCTGCAGATAGGGTCATTGAGACAGCCGGTCAGCGCGGTCTTTATAGCGGTTGATCCGACCGCCTCGGTCCTGGAACGGGCCATCAAGGCCAATGCCCAGCTCATAATAACCCACCATCCTCTTTTCTTTCACCCGCTCCGTCAGCTATCTCTTGAAACTTCAACCGGCAAGATAATAACCCGGGCTATAATTAAAAATATCTCTATATATTCCGCTCACACCAACCTGGACATGGCCCCGGACGGAGTCAGCACCGCCTTGATAGAAAGATTGGCCTTAAAAGATATACAGATCCTTAAGGAAGAGGAAACGCCGCCCCCGCTCCATAACAAACCCGCCCCTATAGGTTACGGCTGCATCGGCACATTTAAGACACCCATAACCTTCAAGCAATTTATTACCAAAATAAAGACCGACTTACAGTTATCATATCTACAGATGGCCGGTAAGGCCCCGGCCAGGGTACGCAAGGTAGCCGTATGCGGCGGAAGTGGTTCTCAATTTATAGAAAAGGCCCACAAATCAGGTGCAAACCTGTATATAACCGCCGAACTAAAACATAGCCATGCCCGTATGGCGGAAGAACTCAACTTCTGTGCCCTGGACATTGGCCATTTCCATTCTGAAAAGTTTGGTATGATGGCCCTGGCCCGATTAATACATAAGAGGCTGGAAAAACAGGGTCTAACAGTTGACGTAATAGAAGACCGAACAGAAAAAAGTCCTTTACAGTTAATAAAATGATTGGAGGAAACCACATTGCAACAAGAGGTAAAATTGCTCATCAAGCTCCAGGCCGTTGACCTGGAAGTAAAACACATTCAGGACAAAAAAGAGGAAGGCCCAAAGGGGTTGCGCCATATCGAAAAAATGGCAAAAGAACAGGAAGAAGAGTTAAACTCTTTCCTGGAAAAACAAGAGGAACTAAAACAAAATAAAAAAGGAAAGGAAACAGAGTTAGAAGACGAAATAGCTCATCTCAAAAAATGCCAGGGCAAGTTAATGGCAGTAAAGACAAATAGGGAATACCAGGCCCTCTTAAAAGAAATAGAGGAAATTAAAAAGGCGAATCGCAAACGGGAAGATGAAATCGTCGTCGTCATGGAAGATATAGAGCGGCTGGAAAACGAAATCAAAGAAAAACAAGAGGGGCTAAGTAAAATTAAGGAAGATATAAGCATCGAAAAAGGGAAATTGGATTCGCTTTTTCGGAAATATGACAAAGAATTGGCTAAATTCGAAGAAAACAGGAAAACAATGGTCAAAGACATACCGGCGGAGCTCCTCAAACGCTACGATTTTTTGAGAAGCAAGAGAAACGGCCTGGCCGTAGTGGGTGTCCTAAATGCCGTGTGCATGGGATGTCACATGAATATTCCGCCACAATTGTATAATGAGCTGCTTAAGGAAAAAAAGATGATATACTGCCCAAGCTGTCAACGCATAATTTATTACCAGGATATCCCTAAGGCAGCAAATGAACTTTGAGTTTTGAACTTTGAACTTCACCAACCAGAGTCTTTGCCTTATGAGATCGAGATTTCCTGTCATAAAAAACGCGAATTTCAGAACTAAGGGCCTAACGCACATCCGGCAACCTTGATCCGCCATCAAAAAAAGTTAAAAAACCTCGTTGACCTTGATAAATCAGGGTGATAGAAGGGTATTGGACAACTAAATCTATCATCAACGAGGTGAAGAAATTAGGCCGAAAGGAGTGTCGCCACGCCCCGTAGGAGCGGCATCTTGCCGCGACACCGTTCGCACCTGGAAGGTGCTCCTACAGAAGAGGCAGAAAATTAGCATACAGAAAAAAATAGGCGGTAGATTCGGGGCAATGGATCTTATTGAATAAATTGATTAACTGTGCTATTTTTATAGTGACATAGTTAGAGTAGGCAGGGTGGTCGCTCGTCCTCTCCTGCAAAGCGAGGGGATAAGAGGAAAGTCCGAGCTCCAGAGGGCAAGGTGGTCCGTAACGCGGACTGGGGGTGACCCCAAGGAAAGTGCCACAGAAAATATACCGTCCGCCTCTGGCGTGATAAGGGTGAAAAGGCGAGGTAAGAGCTCACCGTCCTGGTGGTGACACCGGGAGCTAGGCAAACCCCACCTGGAGCAAAACCAAATAGGGGGACGTTTGAGGGCGGCCCGTCCGAGGTTCCCGGGTTGGTTGCTAGAGGCGTCAAGCAATTGACGTCATAGAGGAATGACCATCACCCGCCTCAGGCGGGTAACAGAACTCGGCTTACAGCCTACTCTAACTTGTTTTTTTCATAACACGTTAGCTTCTTGGAAGCTATGCCTAAACAAGGCGCTATAAGAGCCAAAATCCCCCTCAACCCCCCTTTCCCAAAGGGGGAAGTGTTTCTCCTCCCTTTTTCAAAGAGAGGTTGGGAGGGATTTAAGAATACTCTTTCAACCAGCTAACCTGATACGTTTTTTCAAGTTGCGGCGCCGCTAACGGCGTTTTTTCTTTTCTATAAATGAGCACCATAGCTATAATAACTGCAGCAGGCAAAGGAGTGCGGATAGGCGCGACCGTCGCCAAGCAATTTTTGCCTGTCCTTGGGAAACCTCTTCTCTGGCATACAATCAAGGTCTTTGAAAACTGTCCGGGTATTGATAATATCATCTTAGTGCTCCCCCCGGATATGGTTAAAATCGGCCGGGAACTATTCCAGACTAAGGGTGAATTTAAAAAACTATGGGAAGTGGTGGCCGGCGGGGAAACCAGACAGCAGTCTGTAAGTAACGGGCTGCGGGCTATACCTGAAAAATACAAAATAGTCGTTGTGCATGACGGAGTGCGGCCGCTGGTCAATGAGGATACTATAAAAGAAGCCATAGAATTGGCCAAAGAAAAAGGGGCAGCCATCGCCGCCATACCGGCGAACGATACATTGAAGCAGGTTTCGGCCGACGGATGCATTGTAAGAACAATAGAAAGAAGCCTTATGTGGCAGGCGCAAACGCCGCAGGCCTTCCGTGTTGAACTCTTAAGAAGGGCATTTACAGAGGCCCAAAAAGACAATTTCTATGGTACGGATGAGGCCTCGCTCGTAGAGAGGCTGGAAGCACCGGTCTATATAATCAAGGGAGCTTCCACTAATATAAAGGTAACCACGCCTGCCGATCTAAGGTTAGTGGAGATATTGCTGAGAGACAGATATGGAGACAGCACATAGGGTAGGTTTTGGCTACGACGTACACCGCTTGGTAGAGGGCCGAAGACTGGTGATCGGTGGTGTGGAAATACCTTTTGAAAAGGGGTTGCTCGGCCATTCTGACGCTGATGTCCTCATCCATGCCCTGTGCGATGCCTTACTTGGCGCCGCCTGCGAAGGTGATATCGGACGTCACTTCCCAGACGATAACCTGCGTTATAAAGATAGCTCCAGTATGTACTTATTAAAAGAAGTTATGCATATTATCCACCGTAAGCGCCTTTGTGTGCTCAACGCAGACCTGACCCTCGTGGCAGAAAGGCCAAAGATTCAAAAATTTATCCCGCAAATGGTACAGAATATCATCTCAGTCTTGAAAATATCCCCTCTTTGCGTAAACATAAAGGCCACCACCACTGAAGGACTGGGGTTTACAGGACAGGGGGAGGGTATGGCTGCTTTTGCCGTGGTTCTCCTTGGACAAAACCCCTCGAACGCCTGAAAAAGAGAGATAATATGACGCTTAGATTATACAACTCATTTAGCAGTCAAAAGGAAGACTTTAAGCCTCTGCAGGATAACCACGTCGGTATCTACGTCTGCGGTATTACTGCCTATGATGATTGCCATTTGGGCCATGCCCGCGCGGCCGTAGTTTTTGATGTCATCATTCGCTACCTGCGCCACCGTGGATTTGAGGTGACTCACGTACAAAACATTACCGATATAGATGACAAGATCATCAACCGGGCCAGAGAAAAGGGAGTCTCCTGTAAGGAGCTTTCCGAACACTATACTGGGGAATTCCACCGGGATATGGAGAGCCTGGGCGTGGCCCGGCCGGACGTGGAGCCAAGGGCCACCGGGCATATCCAGAATATCATCCGTTTGATTGAGACCCTGGTAAGCAAAGGGTATGCGTATGCGGCTGAAGGTAATGTCTTTTTCTCTGTGGAAAAGTTCCCTGCTTACGGACGGCTTTCCCATCGCAGCCCGGAAGAGATGCAGGCCGGCGCCAGAGTAAAAATTGACCCCCAAAAACACCATCCCATGGACTTTGCCCTCTGGAAGGCCGGCAAGCCGGGCGAACCCGCCTGGGAAAGCCCCTGGGGGCCGGGCCGGCCCGGATGGCACATAGAATGCTCGGCCATGAGTATCCGCTACCTGGGGGAGACCTTCGATATCCATGGAGGGGGACAGGACCTCATCTTTCCTCATCATGAAAATGAGATAGCCCAGTCCGTGGCCGCTACCGGAAAACCATTTGTACGCTATTTTGTGCACAACGGATTTGTGACCATCAATGGTGAAAAGATGTCCAAATCCCTTGGCAACTTCTTGACTATAAAGGAGATCCTGTTCGGTTACCATCCTGAGGCCCTGCGCCTTTTTTTACTCTCCAAACATTACCGCAGCCCCCTGGATTACTCAGAAGATTTGATCCGGGAGAAGCAGGTCAGCCTGGATCGAATATACGCTACATTAGGTGAGGCCCTGGAAATCACCGCCGCCCCTCCGGGTAAGCGCCCCGGCGCATCTGCGACAGGGGTTTCGCTGCCACCCGAGGCAGAAGCCGCCTGTGCCCGGATCAAAGATCTTAAAAAACTATTTTACCAGGCCATGGACGATGACTTTAACACGGCCCAGGCCCTGGGCCATGTCTTTGATGCGTTAAAAGGGATAAACACCCTCTTACAGATCAGCAAAATGGAGCCCGCCCGGGCCTGTCTGGACGCTATCGGGTCCGGCGTCTCGGCCATCAGGGAAGTGGGCCAGGTACTGGGTCTCTTCGCTACCGAGCCTGGGGTCTATCTGCAGAAGCGCCGGACAGAAAAACTGAGAAAAATCCCTCTCCCGGAAAAAGAGATCAGCGATCTCATACGCCAAAGGGAAGAGGCCCGCATAAAGAAAGACTGGGCTGCCGCCGATGCTATCCGCAAAAAGTTGGCCGGGGCCAATATAATTCTCAAAGACAGCCCACAGGGAACAACCTGGGAGATAAAGGAGTAAGTGTCCTTATTTAATCTGGTTTCAGACTTCAAACCGCTAGGCGACCAGCCTAAGGCCATTGAGGCCCTCACCCGTTCCCTGCAGAAAGGCCACAAGCACCAGGTACTCCTCGGTGTTACCGGCTCCGGCAAGACCTTTACCATGGCCCACGTCATTGCCCGGACAGAGCGGCCCGCCCTTGTTATAGCCCCAAATAAGACCCTGGCCGCCCAACTCTTCAATGAATTCAAACAGCTTTTTCCCGAAAACGCCGTGGATTACTTCATCAGCTATTATGACTATTATCAGCCGGAAGCCTATATACCTCAAACCGATACCTATATCGCAAAAGACGCCTCTATAAACGACGCCATAGACCGCCTGCGCCATTCCGCAACCAGTTCCCTCCTGCAAAGGCGAGACGTAATCATCGTGGCCAGTGTATCCTGTATCTATGGCCTTGGTTCTCCCGAGGAATATCGCAGCATGCATCTGGCCCTTGTTGAAGGACAGGAATTTGGCCGGGAAGAACTCCTGCGGGCTCTAGTCGATATGCTTTATGAGCGAAATGACATAGATTTTCACCGGGGGACCTTTCGTGTACGCGGCGACATCGTGGAGATATTCCCTTCCTGTGAAGAGGACCGTGCCATCCGCGTCGAATACTTTGGCGATACCATCGAGGCCATTAAGGAAATAGACCCGTTACGTGGGGTAGTCAGAAGGACTATGAAAGAGGCGCTCATATACCCTGGCAGCCACTATGTGACCACACGCCCCCGCTTGCTGCAGGCCATCGAGAGCATAAAGGCAGAATTAACGGAAAGGATCAATTTTCTCAGGGATCAAGGAAGTCTGGTAGAGGCCCAGCGCATTGAGGAGCGCGCCAATTTTGACCTGGAGATGCTGCAGGAGCTTGGTTACTGCCACGGCATAGAAAATTATTCACGCCACCTGACCGGCCGAAGACCCGGAGAACCTCCACCCACCCTCCTGTCTTATTTCCCGGAAGATTTTCTCCTATTTATCGACGAAAGTCACATCACCATCCCTCAGCTTCAGGCCATGTACCGGGGAGACCGCTCCCGCAAAGAAACCTTGGTGGGATACGGCTTTCGTCTGCCTTCGGCCCTGGACAATCGCCCGCTGAACTTCGCCGAGTTTGAACAACGCGCAAGGCAGGTAATTTACGTCTCCGCTACACCCGGTCCCTACGAACTTAAAAATGCGGCCAGCCATATCGCCGAACAGGTCATCCGGCCTACCGGTCTGGTTGATCCCAAAGTTACCGTGAAACCGGCAGTAAGCCAGGTCGATGATCTCCTGGAGGAAATAAGAAAACGCCTTAAGCAAAAAGAACGGGTCCTCGTAACTACACTTACCAAACGTATGGCCGAAGACCTGACCGAATATTATGCAGAGCTGGGGCTCAGGGTAAAGTATCTCCATTCCGATATTGCCACCCTGGAAAGAACAAAAATTATACGGGACCTGCGCCTCGGAGTCTTTGATATCCTCATTGGCATTAACCTCCTCAGGGAGGGTCTGGATATACCGGAGGTCTCGCTGGTAGCCATCCTGGACGCAGACAAAGAAGGCTTTTTACGTTCGGAGCGCTCCCTGATTCAGACCTGTGGCCGGGCCGCCCGGAACATACACGGCGAGGTTATTTTCTACGCCGATCATATGACCACGGCTATTATGCGGGCGTTAGAAGAAACCGAACGCAGGCGGAAGCTGCAGGCCGGATATAACCGCCGGCACCATATTACCCCGACCACTATCAAAAAATCCATAAGGGATGTCCTTACCTCGGTTTATGAGGCTGACTACTACACGGTGCCCGTGGCCGCAGAAGAAACAGAGGAGTTTTTAACCGTTGAAGACATCGCCCGGCGCATAGAATCCCTGGAGGAAGAGATGAAGCGCGCCGCCAGGGACCTGGAATTTGAGCGGGCCGCAGAACTGCGTGACCGCATACGCGCCCTCAGACAGCAGGAGTTGGCATGGCGTTAAGTGAGGATATTCTTTCTACTATTTCCCACGGAACAGGTGTGTATCTGTTCAAGGATGCTAAAGGCCTCGTCCTTTATGTGGGAAAGGCCAAAGACTTAAGAAAAAGGCTCGCTTCATATTTTCAAAAAAGACGGGAACAGGGGAGCAGGACGGAGGCCCTGTTCACCCGGGCCGCCTCTATCGAGACTATCCTGACGGAGAACGAGAAAGAGGCCCTCATCCTGGAATGCAACCTGATTAAAAAACACCGGCCTCGATACAATGTAGTTTTACGCGATGACAAAAACTATCTCTCGCTGCGTCTCGACCCTTGTCAGAAGTTCCCCCGCATTACCATCGTCCGGCGCCTGGCCGATGATGGCGCCATATACTTTGGCCCGTTTTCCTCCGCCGTGTCTGTGCGTGAGACACTGCGCTCCTTGCAGCATATCTTCCCGCTGCGCCGTTGCGGTGACATCGTATTTAAATCACGTGCCCGCCCCTGTCTCAATTACCAGATCAAACGCTGCGCGGCCCCTTGCGTTGGTCTGATTTCGGAAGAAGAATATCGGAAACCGGTTGACCAGGTCATTTTGTTCTTTCGCGGGCAACTTCAGAACCTCGTAAAAATATTCGAAAAAGAGATGCAGGCCCTCGCCGGCCGCCTGGAATATGAAAAGGCCGCCCTTTATCGGGATCGCCTATCGGCCATAAAACGGACTTTAGAAAAGCAATCCGTGACCTCCACACGCCTTGTTGACCGGGATGTCATCGGGCTATACCGGCAGGACGGGTCTGTCCAGATATCCATCCTTTTCGTCCGTAACGGGGCCGTGATCGGCCATAAAAGTTTTCCTTTCCGGGAAGCGCCAGCAACAAACGAAGAAATATTATCCCATTTTCTAAGGCAGTTTTATAGTGAGGGGAAATACATACCTAGGGAAATTCTTATACCTCTCGCCATTGAAGACCAGCCGGTAATCGCCTCCTGGCTCGGGGAAAGGACGGGGGAAAGGGTGTCAATCCTGATACCCCAACGAGGTGACAGACATCGACTTTTGCTGCTGGCCATCAAAAATGCCGAAGGTTCCTTCCGCCAAAAACTAAAGGAGGAAGGGGATGTCCATAATCTCCTGACACTCTTGCAGGAAAAACTGAGGCTCAGGTATTGCCCCGAACGCATCGAGGGCCTCGATATATCCAATATCGGCGGGAAAATGGCCGTGGGTTCACTGGTAGCTTTTGTCAATGGCTCTCCTGATCGGAACTTCTATCGACGATACAAGATAAAGCCGCGGGAACAGCCGGATGATTACGCCATGATGCGCGAGGTTGTTTCACGATGTCTGATACGGGCCAAAGAGGAAGATTCATGGCCGAATATGCTGCTCATAGACGGCGGGAAAGGCCAGCTTAACGTGGCCAAGCAGGCATCGAAAGACCTGGACTGCAGTGGCCGCGTGGACCTAGTCGCTCTGGCCAAGGGAAAAAAGGGCGAAACAGACAAAGTATATCTCCCGGAACGTAAAAATCCCGTTCTATGGGAAAGAAACTCCCCACTCCTCCTTTACCTGCAACGCATCCGCGATGAGGCCCACCGATTCGCCATAGAATACCACCACAAGTTGCGCAAAAAGGGCTTAACCCGGTCGCTTTTGGATGAGATACCGGGGGTCGGCAGTGTTCTCAAAAAAAGATTACTTACACATTTCGGCAGCGTAGAGAAGCTGAAAGGGGCTTCAGTTAAAGAAATCGCCTTGGTCAAGGGGATAAATCCCTCTTTAGCGGCTAACATAAAGGCTTTTCTGGAAAATTATAAAACGAATAATTGATGAATCCGTAAAAAGTAAAATTTACCGCAGAGGCCGCGGAGAACGCCGAGA
>JASEGX010000096.1 GCA_030017815.1 Thermodesulfobacteriota bacterium
TGGTGATTCTGGCCACTGTGGCGATTAGCTTGCTGGAGTACTATGCCCTGGCCAGGAGAACCGATCTCTCCCTCCCGGTTTATTTCGGCATCCTGTTGGGCAGCCTCATCGTCCTTTCCAGCTATAGCTTTTCCTTCCCCTGCACCCTGGCAGTGCTTTTTTTAGTCACGGCCTTGAGTCTTGCATACTATTTGTTCAATTATGAGCCTCATCCCAGGGTCATTTATTCAATGGGTGTCTTCATTGCCGGTCTGGTGTATGTGGCCTTTTTTCTATCCCACCTGGTTCTTATAAGACATCTGGCCATGGGACGTATCTGGATTTTATTTCTTTTGGCCGTAGTCTTTGCGGGTGATGCTGGAGCTTACTGCGTAGGTGTTCTCTTGGGACGTCATAAGCTTTATCCGCGTGTAAGTCCGGGAAAGACCATAGAAGGGGCTATCGGGGGGCTGGCGGCCAGTATCGGAGCGGCCTATCTCATGAGTATCTATTTTTTCCCCTGGATCACTGTGAGACAGGTTATTTTTCTGGCCCTTTCCCTGGGAATTACCGCTCAAATTGGAGACCTTGTGGAGTCCATGTTTAAACGTTCTGCCCAGGTGAAAGATTCGGGTAAGCTCTTTCCAGGGCATGGGGGAATGCTGGATCGCATAGATGGGGTTATTCTGGCCGCGCCCGTTCTGTTTTATGAGCTGGTGTTTTTCATCCGGCCCTAACTTGCAGTAAAGGTATGCCACATTGAAAAGATTATCTATCCTGGGTTCTACCGGTTCTATTGGGCGCAACGTGTTGGAAGTGGCGGCGCGTTTTCCGGAACGTTTCCAGGTAGCCGGACTTTCTGCCGGCAAGAACATCGGATTGTTGATAGAACAGATTGAACGGTTTAAGCCGCATCTGGTCTCTGTCCAGGATGAGAGACTGGCTGTGGAGTTAAAGGCCCGGATACCAGCGGGGCTGGGCGTGGAGGTCGCTTCCGGTATAAACGGGTGTAGAGAGGTGGCTACGCTGCCGGAAGTTGATATGGTTGTCTCGGCTATGGTGGGTGCAGCCGGTCTCGTGCCCACTTACGAGGCCATCTGTGCGGGGAAGAATATTGCCCTGGCCAATAAAGAAGTCCTGGTTACCGCCGGTTCGCTGATTATGAAAGCAGCCAGGGATAAGGGCGTCTCCATTAACCCTGTTGATAGTGAGCATGGCGCCATTTTCCAGTCCCTGTTAGGACACCGTAAAGAAGATGTCCGGAGGATCATACTTACAGCCTCAGGCGGACCTTTTTTACATTATTCTTATGAGATGTTGCATAACATAGCTCCGGCCGAGGCCTTAAGACATCCCAACTGGCAAATGGGCAGGAAGATAACTATTGACTCTGCCTCCTTAATGAACAAGGGACTGGAGGTCATAGAGGCCAAGTGGCTTTTTGATCTCTCCGTCGAACAGATAACCGTGCAAATACACCCACAGAGTATAGTGCATTCTATGGTGGAGTATATAGATGGTTCTATAATTGCCCAACTGGGCATACCGGACATGCGTATTCCGATTGCCTATGCCCTTTCCGCCCCGGAGCGGATCGATATGGGACTTCCCCGGCTGGATCTCCCGTCAGTAAATAACCTGACTTTTTTAGAACCGGATATGGACAAATTCCCATGCCTGCGGCTGGCGTATGCCGCTTGTAAGCAGGGAGGGACCCTGCCCGTTGTCCTTAATGCGGCCAATGAGGTAGCGGTAGATGCCTTTCTCGAAGGTAGCATAAGATTCACAGATATTGCCAGGATTGTGGAAGGTACGATGTATAGTTCGGAAGCTTCAGTAGTTAATTCGCTGGAAGACGTTATGGTGGCAGATCATTTGGCCAGAATCCAGGCCGAAGAAGAGCTTAAAACTTATTCACCGCAGAGACGGAAAATTCGAAATCCGAAGCACGAAACTCGAAACAAACTCAAATGACCAAATAAGAGCATTGACCAAAACGAAAAATCGAAGGAGTTGCTGATGGACGTTTCGAACATTCGATATTCGGATTTGGTTGCGGCTATGCCGCACTGTGTGTTCTGTGGTTAATCTTTTGACAATACGATACCGTGTGTAGGGAAAGAGGATAGATGGCGACTGTTTTTACTGTGATAATAGTCTTGGGCGTATTGATCCTGGTGCATGAACTGGGACATTTCTTACTGGCCAAAGTCTTTAAGGTCAAGGTCGAAAAATTTTCTTTAGGTTTTGGCCCCAGGATATGGAGCAAGGTAGTTGGTGAAACGGAATATCGTATATCAGCCGTACCCCTCGGTGGTTATGTCAAACTTTTTGGTGAAAACCCGGGGGAAACCATTGAAGCTGATGAAAAGGTCAGGTCTTTTATTCATAAAAAATTGTGGCAACGGGGTCTTATTGTAGCGGCAGGGCCTTTTTCCAATCTTATTTTTGCTCTTTTCATATTTTTTATCACTTTCATGGTCTTTGGGCAACCTACACTACCGACGACTATAGGTGACGTGCAGGACGGGCTGCCGGCGCAAGTGGCCGGCCTTAAGCCCGGCGATCGGATCACTCACATCAATGGCCGCCCCTTAAAAGAGTGGGATGAACTTGCCGGGATGGTACGCAAGGGCGGCAAGCAGCCGCTGGATATTTACGCGGTACGCGACGGCAAGACCGTCAGGGTACAGATAACGCCGGTTATAACTACACACCGTAATATATTTGGTGAGGAAGTTACGGTTCCGGTGATCGGGATATCGGCTTCTGATGACATTATTATGGACAGGATGAATCCCGTTGAAGCTTTTGCAGCCGGAATCGACCGGACCGGGAAAATTGTCTATATAACATATCTAAGTATTATAAAGCTGGTACAACGGATTGTGCCGATATCTACCCTGGGGGGACCTATTCTTATCGCTCAATTAGCTGGTGAGCAGGCACAGGCAGGGGTGGTCCCTCTTCTCTTCTTTGTGGCCTTATTGAGCATCAATCTGGGTGTTCTAAACTTATTGCCTATACCTGTCCTGGATGGTGGACATCTTCTTTTTCTGGGTATTGAGCTGATCCTGGGGCGTCCGGTTAGCCTCAAAAAAAGAGAGATTGCCCAGCAAGTCGGGCTGGTTATTCTTATTTCCCTTATGGCCGTGGTTTTTTACAATGATATCCTTCGCCTCCTGGTAAAAGGGTGAATAGAGTAGGTAATATTTGAAGATTCTGGCTGTCGATACGGCTGCTCATACCGGTAGCGTAGCCCTCACGGATAACGAAGTAGTACTGGCTGAATACAGCCTCTTCAGCAAAGAGACGCATAGCCGGCGTTTATTGCAGGCGGTAGATTATCTTTTGGCCCAAACCGGATTAGCCTTGAACGATATTGATGGTCTGGCCGTGACTATAGGGCCGGGCAGTTTTACAGGTATTCGAATCGGTCTGGCTACTTTCAAGGGATTGGCCCTGGCCACTGGTAAACCGGTCGTGGACATATCAACCTTGGATGCGCTGGCCGCAAACTTTCCCGTGGCCGACCGCCCGGTGTTTCCAGTTATTGATGCCCGAAAGGGAGAGGTTTTTACGGCTGCCTATTATCCAAATGAGGAAGGCCGGCTGATAAAGACCTCGCCTGAATTAGCTCTTTCGCCGCAGGCCCTTGTCGCGCGGATAGAAGGGCGGGTGATACTGGTTGGAGATGGCGCCTGGTCTTACGGCGAATTCTTTGAAAAGGAGCTTGGTGACAAGGCATTCTTTGCTCCCGGCCCCTTTTCGTTTATCCGGGCTTCTAATGTGGCTTTTCTGGCGTCGGAGAAGTTTAAAGCCGGAGAGCTGGCCGATATTATCACCATGGTTCCTGCATATATTCGGCCTTCCGAGGCCGAGCTAAAATGGGCCGGAAAAGACAGGTGTAGATTCTGATCGGCTTTCAAGTCATAAACAAATGTATTAAAACCCGTGATAATTAGTTGACAAATCAGATGGTTATTTCTTATAGTGGACAAGGCTTGATGAGCTCGTAAAAAGTCAAAAATACCGCAGAGCTTGCCGAGAGCGCTGAGATAACATATTAAAGGAATTTGTAACTATTCAGTCACTAAGACAAAGATTATTCTTTTGTGTCTTGGTGCCTTGGTGGCAAAAGTTTTTCTCTGCGGGCTCTGCGTACTCAGCGGCGAAAAGGCTTTTTTACGAGTTGATAAAGTTTAGTTCGCGAGGAAAGGTAATAAGGTATGGAAGAAAAAGACAAGACATTGATGGCCCTTTGGATAGACAAAGATGAAGAGCTTAAGAGGGCGGCAAAAGAACATCAATCGCTGGAGAGAAAACTGGAGGAGTTTAACCAGAGGCCCTATTTAACCACAGAAGAAACCATGGAGAAGAAGCGTATTCAGAAGTTGAAACTAGCCGAGAAGGATAAAATAATGGCCATATTGGCCAAGTATCGGTAGGTGATTACTATGAAACTGACAGGCGCACAGATTTTGATCGAATGTTTGAAAAAGGAAGGCGTGGATCTGATCTTTGGATTTCCGGGTGGGGCGGTAATAGACATCTATGACGAACTCATGAAGTCTTCCATCCGCCACGTACTGGTAAGGCATGAGCAGGCTGCGGTGCATGCTGCTGATGCCTATGCCCGTGTAACCGGCAAGGTGGGTGTAGTTCTCGTCACCTCCGGGCCGGGAGCTACAAACACGGTTACCGGCATTGCGTCAGCTTATGGGGACTCCATCCCCGTGGTGGTTATGACCGGTCAGGTGCCTACCAAGCTCATTGGTAATGACGCCTTTCAAGAGGTGGATATCGTCGGCATTACCCGGCCATGTACTAAACACAATTATCTGGTGAAGAGTGTTAAGGATGTGGCCCAGACCGTGAAAGAGGCTTTTCACCTGGCCAGATCAGGACGGCCCGGCCCGGTGTTAATGGACTTACCAAAGGACGTAATGGTTGATAGGACTGAATTTAAGTATCCGGAAGTAATCAAGATGCGTACCTATAACCCAACGTATGGGGCACATGTGGGCCAGATAGAAAAAGCCGGCAAGTTAATCGTTCAATCCAGTCGCCCCGTCCTTTACGCCGGCGGCGGGATCATATCCTCTAATGCAGCCGAGGAGTTGACAGAGTTGGCTACTCTCGCACAGATACCAACTACTGCTACTTTGATGGGTTTGGGCGGGTTTCCGGGCACGCATCCGCTGTGGATGGGAATGCTGGGAATGCATGGAACCTATTGTTCGAATATGGCTGTGGCGAATTGTGACCTCCTTATCGCGGTAGGGGCCCGCTTTGACGACCGGGTTACCGGTAAGCTGGATGCCTTTGCTTCCCACGCGAAGATTATTCACATTGATATTGATCCCACCTCCATTAGCAAAAATGTCAGGGTGGATGTGCCGATAGTGGCTGACTGCAAAAACGCCCTTGGAAAACTCGTCACTTTTCTCAAAGGGGAAAAGGGGATAAACTGGAAAGAAAAACATGAAGAGTGGCTGGCCCAGGTGCGCGACTGGGATAAAAAACACCCCCTTTCCTATAAAGAAGAAAAGGGGGTAATAAAGCCGCAGTATGTAGTAGAAAAACTTTATGAACTCACGAAGGGTAAGGCGATTATTACAACAGAAGTCGGTCAAAACCAGATGTGGGCCGCGCAATTTTATAAGTTTGCCGAGCCGCGTTCACTTATGACCTCGGGCGGCCTGGGAGTTATGGGATATGGATTCCCGGCCGCCATTGGGGCTCAATTAGCTGCGCCGGATCGGATAGTGATAGACATAGCCGGAGACGGTAGTATTCAGATGAACATCCAGGAGATGGCCACGGCTATGGAACAGCGGTTGCCGGTAAAAATTGCTATCCTAAATAATCAATATCTGGGTATGGTGCGCCAATGGCAAGAACTATTTTATGGAAAACGGTATGCAGCTACCTCACTGGCTACCGCACCTGATTTCGTTAAATTGGCTGAGGCCTATGGCGCGGTGGGGCTCCGGGCCACCAAACCCGAAGAGGTAGTACCGGTTATTAAAAAGGCCCTGAAGACCCCGAATCTTGTGATTATGGAGTTTGTCATTGCGCATGAAGAAAAGGTTTATCCCATGGTGCCGGCTGGTAAGGCAACTACCGAAATGCTCTTGGTTTAATAGTACAGGAATTCCCAATTTTGGACGCAGATGAACGCAGATGATCAAGATGTTAAATATAGAAAATATTTTCTGCGGGTATCCGTCCGCCTCAGGCGGACGTCCTAGTTAAAAAACGGGAGATTGCTCATGAAACACACATTTTCAGTTATGGTTGAAAATAAGCCCGGCGTTCTTTCGCGAGTGGCAGGGCTCTTTAGCGGCCGGGGGTTTAATATTGAGAGCCTTTGTGTGGCTGAAACCCTGGACCCGGAGTTATCACTTATGACTTTAGTGACCCGGGGTGACGAACAAATTATTGAACAGATCAACAAGCAGTTGAATAAACTGATCAATGTGCTCAAGGTAGTGGACGTAAGTGAAGGGGATTTTGTAGAACGGGAGATGGTTCTGGTTAAAGTTAAGGCAGAAGGGAATACTCGTGCCGAGGTTCTGCGCATGGCGGATATCTTCCGGGGCAAGATTGTAGATGTCAGCCCGAGGGAATATACTGTTGAACTCACCGGTGACGAAAATAAGATAAAGGCGGTACTGGAATTGTTAAGACCGCTGGGGATAAAAGAGGTGGCCCGTACCGGAACCATTGCCATGCCACGCAGCAAAAAGACGCCGTAGTTATACTGACATTGCTTATAGATAGGGGAGGAAGTTGGATGCGGATTTATTATGACAAAGATGCGGACCTGAAAAAACTTAAAAACAAAAAAATAGCCGTAATCGGCTATGGCAGCCAGGGGCACGCCCAGGCCCAGAACCTGCGCGATAGCGGGCTTAACGTTATAGTGGGGCAAAGGCCGGGTTCGGCCAATTACGATCTGGCGGTAAGCCATGGATTTAAACCGGTTAGCGCTTCCGAAGCCGGTAAAGAGGCGGATGTTATTCAAATACTAACCCAGGACCACATCCAGGCCATGCTTTACGAAAAGGACGTCCTGCCCCACCTTAAAAAGGGAAAAACCCTGGTTTTTTCTCATGGGTTTAATATCCACTACGGGCAGATTACGCCTTTCAGGGATATCGATGTGGTTATGGTGGCGCCTAAGGGCCCGGGCCATCTTGTCCGCTCGGAGTATGAAAAAGGGGCTGGTGTTCCTGCTTTGGTGGCTATTCATCAGGACGTCAGCGGCAAGGCCATGGAAACAGCCCTGGCTTACGCCAGGGGTATCGGCGCCACGCGGGCCGGAGTTATCGAGACCACCTTTAAAGAAGAGACAGAGACCGATCTTTTTGGGGAGCAGGTGGTCCTCTGTGGCGGAGTAACGGAGCTGGTTAAGGCCGGATTTGAGACCCTGGTAGAGGCCGGCTACCAGCCGGAGATTGCCTATTTTGAGTGTCTGCACGAGTTGAAATTAATCGTTGATCTTTTCTATCAGGGGGGTATCCGCTACATGCGCTATTCGGTCAGTGACACTGCCGAATACGGTGACCTGACCCGCGGCAAAAGAATCGTTACCGATGAGACGCGGCGGGAAATGAAGCGCATCCTTGAGGAGATACAAAACGGCTCCTTTGCCCGGGAATGGATACTGGAGAACAAGGCCAACCGGCCGGTATTCAATGCCTTGCGGCGCAGGGAGGCAGAACATCCGATAGAAGAAGTCGGCGAACGCCTGCGGGCCATGATGAGCTGGCTGCAGGAAAAGAAGAAAAAATAGGCAGTAGCTGATGTTGCAGCCCGGAATACCTGTGGCCAAAGAAGGTTACCCGTTCATTTTTATCGCCGCCCTTACGGCGCTGCTGGCAGCGCTATTAAATTGGGTTATCATCTCGGTATTTTTTTGGGCGGCAGGCATTTTTATCCTGTATTTTTTCCGGGATCCGGAGCGGGTGGTCCCGGACGATCCGCGCGCCGTGGTTTCTCCGGCAGACGGCAAGGTCATACTGATTGAAAAAGTGACCGATGAACGTTTCTTGCATGGGCAGGTCTTGAAGATCAGTATTTTTATGAATATCTTCAACGTCCATGTCAATCGCATACCGTATGACGGCGTGGTAAAGGAGATACGGTATCAGGCCGGGCAATTTCTGGCCGCTGATCAGGAACGAGCCAGTTTTGAGAATGAAAATAATGCTGTTTTTCTCGAGGTAGAGGATGAGCGGCGCATGGTCGTCGTTCAGGTGGCCGGTGTACTGGCCCGGCGCATTGTCTGCTGGGCGGAACATGGCGATAAGGTAAGGAAAGGGATGCGGTTTGGCATGATCCGGTTTGGGTCACGCCTCGATGTCTATTTACCTTTAAGCGCCCAGATAGAAGTGGAGATAGACCAGCGCGTTGTGGCTGGTCAGACTATTTTGGGGTACCTGACATGATTAGGAGAAGGAAAAAGAAGAGGGACAAGAGGAGACGGGGCATCTATATCCTGCCCAATCTTTTTACGACGGCCAGCCTGTTTAGCGGGTTTTATAGTATTATTTCTGCTATTGGAGGCCATTATTACACGGCCGCCGTGGCCATCCTTATCTCCTGTGTCTTTGACATGCTGGATGGCAGAATTGCCCGTTTGACCAGGACAACCAGCCGGTTTGGGATGGAGTACGATTCCCTTTCGGATCTCGTGGCCTTTGGCGTAGCCCCGGCCATACTGGCATTTCTCTGGGCGTTGCAGCCTTATCGCCGCCTGGGCTGGCTGGCGGCCTTTCTTTATGTAGCAACGTGCGCATTGCGGCTGGCCCGGTTTAACACCCAGGTTAATAATATTGATAGCCGCTATTTTAACGGCCTTCCCTGTCCGAGCGCCGCCGCCCTGGTGTCTACGAGTGTTTTGCTGCATCATGAATTATCAGGTAGTACGGGAACGTTTCAGCATCCGGGTGTGCTCATAATGATATATATCCTTTCTTATCTTATGGTCAGCACTGTACCCTATCATAGTCTTAAAAGTTCACAAATCTTTCAGAAAAAACCTTTTCATGTCCTGGTAGCGGCCATCCTGCTCATCATGGTTATAGCTATGGAGCCCCATAGCACCCTGTTTATATTGACGGCGCTCTATGTTGCTTCCGGGCCGGTCCTTTTTGTAGCCCTTTACCGCCGCCGGAAAGCGGAAAAACTCCTGGCT
>JASEGX010000097.1 GCA_030017815.1 Thermodesulfobacteriota bacterium
AGGCATCTCTACCTCACAAAAAAGTTTATATAGTTCCCTCTCCTCCAGATCCGGCAATAAGCGGCTGGATAGTCTGGCTATAATCCCGGCGGCCGCACAGGCAGAAGACATGGCCTGGCCGCCCAAATCACCTGGATGGATGCCTAAATAATATTCCGCCAGCATCTTTAAACTATCCGCCTTCCGGGAGCGGCCCAGGGGGTCCAGAAGATAGGCGGCGATCATCACATCTAAGTAAGGACCTGAGACAGGGATGCCGTTTCTTTGTAAAAGAATAAGAGCATATTTCAGATTGTAACCGGCCTTAACCCGCTTGCTATCTTGCAGGAAGGCAGCCAGCCCCTCGATAGCCGATGATTTAAAATTTATATCCGTTAAAGGGACGTAAAAGACCTCCGGCGGCTCTATACACAGGGCTATGCCGGAAATATCGGCCAGCATCGGATCCGGCGATGTGCCTACAACCGCCAGGCTAAAACCTTTAGCGCCTTCAAGCCTTGAAAGCATCCCGGCTAAGGCGTCTTCCGTGTCGACCAACAGGACGTTGGCCGCCGGATGCTGTCCGTCGGCGTTGCCCTCGGCGTCCGCCGGCTCCAGTTCCTTCAGGAACTTTGTGAATTCCAACCCGGCAAACAGCTCTCTCAAGGCAGCCGGATCCGGGGGACCGACCCTTAGCATGGAAAGATCAATCTCTAATGGGACATCAACATGCAGCGTTACGAGTTCTTTGGAAAGGAGGGCCTGTTCCCTATAAGTGGTCAATTTTTCCCGTAATTTAGACTTATCAATACTCTCCAGAGAGGTAAAGAGGTTTTCTACGGACCGGTATCTTTGTATGAGGCTTAACGCCGTCTTAGGGCCGATGCCGGGGACACCGGGGACATTGTCAATGGCGTCACCGGCCAAGGCGAAGACGTCGGCCATCTGCCCGGGCTCCAGGCCATATTCTTTACGCAGGCTTTCGAGGTCTATCCGGCGATCCTTCATGGGATCCCAGATGGTTACGTACGGAGAAACAAGCTGCAGCAGGTCCTTATCGCCGGAGGCGATAACAATCCTGTGCTCATCAGAGGCCAGGCGTTTGACTATGGTCGCTATGAGATCATCGGCCTCGTAACCTTCCAGTTCAAAAGCCGGCAAATTTTCTGCCCGAATAATATCCTTTATATAAGGTATCTGGATAGATAGATCATCCGGCATGGCTGGGCGGTTGGCCTTATACGTCTCCAGCAGAGCGTGCCGAAACTTAGGCCCCCGGGCGTCAAAGACCATAGCCAGATACTCGGGCCTCTTCTCCCGCAGCACCTTGAGCAGCATGTTGGTTACGCCGAAAATGGCGTTGGTGGGTAAGCCGTGAGATGTAGAAAGGTGCGAGATAGCGTGATAGGCCCGGTAGATGTAGGAATGGGCATCAATAAGATACAATAAGGTGGGGTGTTCGGCCATGCCGATTTATAACGCTAAAGACGGCAAGCTGTCAATCATGCTGCTCCTGCCTCTCAATGGTTACCGCAGGTGTTGCCATGTCCATGGCCTGCACAAGTATGCTGGTCGGTAAATTCAGGCAGCCTGTTGGCCTGCATGGCAGCCAGGGCATCTTTTACCTGGCCGCCTTCACGATACAAAAAGACGCGAATACCCGCTTGGTTAAATCCCAGCAGTGGTCGCATACCCATACCGCCGGAAATAATTCCCTGTACACCTTTTCTGGCCAGAAGCATAACCGGAGCCAGGCAGGCGCCAGGTTCATGCCCATCATTGGGTATCACTTCCACATCGTGGATATTTGCCTCATCTATTGTCGCTACCGTATAGACATCACAGTGCCCGAAATGTCCGGAAAGCCCGGCCTCAAGTCCTCCGGGGAAATTGGAAGGGACGGCGATCTTTACCATATTTAAGTTAAACCTCCTGCACAAAATTTTAACTAAGAGTCACAAATCAGATTTCTTCCTCTTCGACCTCTTCTATTTCTTCTTCAGGTGCCTTCTCTTCAGGCCCCGGCTCTTCTTCATAACCTGCGTAAGCGTAAATGGCAAGTATATCTTCAAAGCGCGCTGCCTTCTGCGGATCCCTGGCGCTTATAAAAGGTACAAGCATCTTTCTTACCTTGGCCTGTTCTATGCTAACCGTTGGGTCTGCCTGACACACAGGACAACTTTTGATATGACGAATCGCAAACTCTACCATTCTAACCGGTGCCAGGGCATCCTCGACTATTTGGTCACTCCAATCCCTGGCCAGCTTTTTTAGGCGGTCACACTGCATAGACCCTTTTCCCCTATGTCTCTGTTTAACGTGCAAGTGTCTGTCCTTGTTGCAGGGTGGTTTTTAATGTATTCCAAAGCGTTTTTTGTTATAAGATTTTTACGGCCAATGCAAGAAAAAAGTTTAGCATTTTTATTTTTGCCTGACCCGGTAAACTTTTTTAATAATTTAACGTCGAATTTTAAAAAAACAAGCCGCCGGTTTTTAGACAAGCGCTATAATTAAAAAGGAGAGCTATTATGATAACTAGAAAGAACTGTGTTACGCTAACCTTGGGCCTTATCGTTATGTCCCTTCTTTTCTTTTATCCGGCCAAAGGCCGCGCTGAAGTAGATGTCAGCGTCAACATAGGCCTGCCTCTCCCGGCGGTTGTCATTTCGGCGCCGCCTGCCGTGGTCATGATTCCGGGAGCCCCGGTCTATTTCGCTCCAGATATTGAAGTGGACATTTTCTTCTATCGCGGCCATTGGTACAGGCCATACCGGCAGCGCTGGTATCGGGCCAGTCATTATAACGGGCCTTGGTGCTACATTGCGCCCCGTGCCGTGCCCAATGTAATTGTAAAACTGCCACCTGGCTACAGGCACATTCCCCCGGGCCATGAGAAAATTCCTTACGGACAACTAAAAAAGCACTGGAAGGAAAGGGAAAAGGCCGAAAAAAAGGCATATAAATCACATAAACATCGGCGACATGGCGATTAACGATCAGGGAACAGAAGTCAGAAGCCAGGAGTCAGAAGAAGTAATAAGCGATAGATAAAAGCTAATGACTGATGGCTGAAAGCTCAAAGCTAATTTTCTCTGTGTCTTGGTTATTTTTTCGATAATATAATAAAAAATAACAGGGGAGGCAAGCCTATGAAAAGAGTATGCCTTATTGTAGTAACCTTGACTTTAGCGCTTTTATGGTCATTTACAGCAAGGGCTGTAGATGAGGAGACGCAACTAACAACCGAGGCCGGCCAAATAAACCAGTTGACAACAGAGCCAAGCAAAAGTACAGAAGTCAATGTAAGGATAACCGCGGTTTTCGAAAGTTGGGGGGCAAAGGAACCTTCACAATCAGTCACAACCGCCCGGAATTTAAAAATGGGCTACGGAGAGACCATGATAGCCGGGTCCCTGGCCGCCGAATTATATGAAAAAGACCCGGCAACCTATCCCACTTATGACGCCGCATATCAGAAGGTATTAGACCTCAGGAGCAAAGGTAACCGAACCACCGGCTGGGGGGTAGTAGCCAAGGATCTAGGGGTAAAACTTGGCCCGGTGGTGAGGGAAATGAAAAGCACCGGCACCTTCGTTGGCGGCCGGACAGACCGTTTTTCAAGCAATTATGCTAAAAAGGAAAAACAACAGGTACGGGAGCGGGTACAAGAAAAGGTACGAAAACAAACACAAGAAAAGACTCAAACCAGGGAACGGTTGAGGGAAAAGAGCTGCGACAAAGAACAGAAGGGGAATCAAATACGTAATGAGATTGAAAACAGGGTAGAAACCGGCTCTCCCTCCGTCCCACGCGGTGGAGGTCACGGCCGGGGACGGTAATTGATGGGTGAAAGCTGATAGCTCACAGCCCAAAGCTGAAAGTCAGTAGTCAATGGTCATTGGTCGAAGATGCGCCGTAGGCGTGCAGAGCGCAAAGCCCCGTAGGAGCACCTTCCAGGTGCGATGTCGCCGTAACATGCTGCTCTTACAGTATATTCTGTGCTTTGCAGTGAACGAACAGCTAAAAGATAATTTCTCTGTGTGCTCTGTGGTTAATCTTTTGATAATACGAATTCAGATTAATGGAGAAGGGTATGACTCATAACCTTAGATTGTGGCTGGTGGGGCCGGTGATAGCGATTCTTTTATGTGGGACCGGGATAACCTACGGGCAGACTTCAACTACCGATGAACTGTACGCTGAGATCGGTTTTAACTTCTATACCGGCGATTATGGAACAAACACAGACACAGATACATATACCGTACCCCTTACTCTCGGCTATTCGCCCAGCCAGCTATGGGATTTTTATCTTAGTATCCCGTATATACACCAGAGCGCCAGCACTGCCGTCACCGTGGCCGGGAAACCAATTCGCGTGAAGAAAAACCTGACGGGCGGTAAAAGCAAAATCACGGAACAGTATATCGACACGGCCTCTCACAGCGGACTTGGGGACATCTGCCTCGGCGGAAGTTACACGGTATTTAGAGAGACGTCTGATGCACCGGCCGTCTACGCTCTGGCAAACATCAAGTTTCCTACCGCCGATGAAGAAAAGGGCCTGGGCACAGGTGAATATGATTATTGTTTAGGCGTTGGCCTGGACAAAAAAATCAATAAATGGACACTCTTTGGAAATGCAAAATATAACATCATCGGATCACCCGGCGGGATAGACCTGGATAATTTCTTCTCTATGACGGCTGGCGTAAGCCATCAGTGCGCTACCGCTTTTAAAGGGTCGGTCTCTATCTATGCCGCAGAAAGCGCTTCGGCCGAATCTGATAGCCCGTTAGAAATCAGTTTAAGCGGAGGGTATATTATAGATAAAGATAACAAGGCCTCAGTTTATGTAACAAAAGGTCTGTCTGACGGCAGCCCGGATTATGGCATAGGCGCGGCCCTGACGCATTATTTCTAATCCACAGATTACGCAGATTACACAGATTTTCGTGAGTTCTTGGGCTAAATTCCCCGAAGCTTGTTGCGGAGTAGTTCATTTTTTTAGGCCCCCGGATCGGATAAAAAATATACTTCCCTGATTAAAGGGCACCTTTCCGGTGCCCTTTTCGTTTCTAAAGCCCCCTTCGCTGCGTTTCGCAAGGCAAATCTATTAAATTGACAACTCCCCTCCCTGCGTATTATAAGTTTACACATGCGAAAACGCATATATCCCATCTTTCTATCCGCTTGCTTTTTGCTTGTCGTTTTACTCCTGAGAACAATCTGGGCGGCGTCACCCGTTACTTATACTCCGCTTACCTATCAAGAAATTGGGCCCGGCCTTTGGTTTGCAAAAGTAGATATCTATAAAGAAAGACAAAAGGTGGAAACACTGATTTTTGTTAAATTAGACCCAAAGAAGAACAGATTTCGGGTACTGCATGATAAGAATGCCAAGACCATAGAAAAGTGGCAGGAGGTCACGGGCGCCAGTGTTATCTTTAATGGAAGTTACTTCCGCGAGAACTTTGAACCTTGCGGCTTAATTATAAGCGACGGGCAGATTAAAGGCCATGTCCGGAATCGCTACATGAAGGGTATGTTTGTGGCAGAACCCCAAAAAAATATTTCGCCTCAGGCCGCAATCCTTGATCTGACGAAAATGAGCCTGGTATCTGGCAACTTGCCCTGGAATCAGGGATTGCAATCTTTTCCTATGCTCATAGACAAAAATGGCGCTGTTCGTGTAAATCAGAGCGATCTCAAGGCCAGCCGCACGGCTATCTGTACAACTAAAGATGGCTGCGTAATTGTAATACATACCGAAGATACGTACTTTACGCTCTACGATCTGGCCCACTTCTTAAAGAAATTGCCGTTGGACATTGAACATGCATTAAACTTAGACGGTGGCATGGCGGCCGAGCTTTGTATCAGAACCGGGGGTCTGAATTACACGCACTACGGATACCAGATGTCGAATTATACCGGGGAGTTTAGTCTAAAAGGTCTCCAGGCCAAGATACCTCTGGTAGTCGGGGTCTTTCCGCGCTAATTTTCTCTGTGTACCCTGTGGTTAAAAAAGGGATTTTCAGATGAATAATGAAGTGTTAAAAGCCATCTACGAAAGGCGTAGCGTACGAGATTTCAGCCCCATGCCGGTTGACGAACAACAGGTAATGGAAATAATCCGCGCCGGCAGTTGGGCCCCGTCCGGATTGAACAATCAGCCCTGGCGCTTCGTCGTGGTCAAGGATTCAAAAACAAAGGAAGAAATAGCCGGACAAACTCGCTATGGGTCCATAATCGAGGCCGCTCCGGTTATCATCGCCGTATTCCTGGACCGTAAGGCCATGTATCACGAAGTGAAGGACGTCCAGGCTATCGGGGCCTGTTTACAAAACATGTTGCTGGCCGCCCATGCCCAAGGTCTGGGAGCCGTCTGGCTGGGAGAGATATTAAAAAATAAAGAGAAGGTGCGCGAATTTGTTTCCCTGCCCTCGCACCTGGAGTTGATGGCGGTTGTGGCCATCGGCCACCCCGCACAGCGCAATCAGACATCGGAGCGCAAGGGGCTTGATGAGCTGATATTAAAGATAATTTGAAAAGGGGAGAAGCTATGGTCAGTCAGAAAAACCTGCTTAGATTATCATTGTTGCTACTTATTATTTTCATGGTCGTGCCGGGTTGTGCGGGCACACTAAGCCCGACAGCGCCGCCGGCCACCGAAGAAAAACACTCCTACGGCCCTCTAAAATCAGGCAACACCGGGAATTCACCCACATATTACGACTTCGACGACGTTCTCATACCACCGGAACTAAAGCTTGATACCCAGAAGTCGATGGTTGTTAGCACTTCCACCTTTAGCGGTGGAGTGCTGGTATTCAACGGTTATGTTGATCAGGCCTCACTTATCGACTTCTTCCTTAAAAACATGGCCAAAGATAACTGGCAGCTAAAAGGAAGCATCAAATACCGCCATACCGTACTTACCTTTGAGAAGCCGAACAAAGGCTGCGTAATAACCATTGGTGAACAGACATTTAACACGCCGGTAGAGATATGGATCGGCATCCTGCATGAACCGAGTACGGGACAGCTTCCTTTGAGGCAACCGAGGCTTTAACTGATGCGCTTCTCTACACTTTCCTCTAAAAAGATTTTGCTCGGGCTAACGGGCAGTATAGCCGCCTATAAGTCGGTAGAACTGGTGCGTGAACTATCCCGGCAGGGTGCGGCAGTAACTGTGGTGATGACTGAAAGCGCCGGTAAGTTCGTTGGTCTCACCACATTCAATGCCCTCTCCGGCCATCCCGTTTACACGGATCTCTTTAATAATCCGGCAGAGCCGGCCCTGCACATCAATCTTCCCCGTCAGGCCGATGCCATTGTAATTGCCCCGGCTACAGCTAATTTCATCGGCAAGATGGCCCATGGCATAGCCGACGATCTTCTTTCCACTATAGTCCTGGCAGCCCAAAAACCTATCCTCGTCTGTCCGGCCATGAACAGCGCCATGTACGAACATCCGGCCATGAAAGGCAACTTGGAGCAGATCCGTAGATACGGATACCAGGTTGTTGAACCGGAAACCGGCCCCCTCGCCTGCGGAGATGAGGGGCCGGGCCGCCTGGCCGAGCCGTCCACTATCTGTGAGGCTGTAAAAATAGTTCTGGAGAAAAAAGATCTTCAGGGCCAGAAGATTATGGTAACCGCCGGGCCGACCGAAGAGCCCATAGACCCGGTTCGTTTTATCTCAAACCGTTCATCCGGCAAGATGGGATATAGCCTGGCCCGCGTGGCCAGACGGCGGGGAGCGGAGGTTGTACTTATCAGCGGTCCTACCTGCCTTTCCAAACCCTGGGGCATTGAATTCGTGCCGGTACGCACTGCGGCCGAGATGTACAAGGAGGTCATGTCCTATTTTGATTGGGCCACTATTGTGATCAAAGCAGCAGCAGTGGCTGATTATGGCCTTTCGACCGTTCTCCCCCAAAAATTAAAAAAGGGGACACCGGATCTATCCCTCACTCTCACGCGCACCCCTGATATACTCAAAAAATTGGGTAAGCGCAAAAAACGGCAATTTTTAGTAGGGTTTGCGGCAGAAAGCAAAAATTTAATAGCTGAGGCGCGCCGAAAATTAAAGGAGAAGAATCTGGACTTAATCGTGGCCAACGATATTACCGTTCCTGGAGCCGGTTTTGGATTCGACACTAACCAGGTAAAGATCATTACGGCGGATGGCGGGGTAATTGATTCCCCTCTCCTCGATAAGGAAGAAATAGCGTATATCATCCTAGACAAAGTTTTAGAAGTTCTGCAAAGAAGAAGGGGGAAGTCATAAGACGCCAGCCATGAAGGCCCGGAGTAAAGAACTACTGGAAATACTGTCCCAATGTAAAGACTACCTCTCCTTCCGCAAGGATATGGGGCTGGGTTTTTTGCCTGCGTCTTTTTCTAATAACCCAAAGCCGCGCAGGACAGGCGTCTCGCCTGTCGAAGGAAGGGTTTCAGAGGAAAACATCGGCTCAGGGAAACAACTGACTCTGGCTGACGTGCGCCGCGAGCTTGGCGATTGCCGGCGTTGTAAGCTACACAAGACGCGCACCAATATAGTCTTTGGCGCGGGCAATGAACAGGCAAAATTAGTATTCGTGGGCGAAGGGCCGGGACTGGATGAGGATATACAGGGAGACCCGTTTGTCGGAGCCGCCGGACAGCTTTTGACCCGCATCATTCAGGCCATAAACCTGACGCGTGAAGATGTCTATATATGCAATATCATCAAGTGCCGGCCGCCCAAAAACCGAACTCCCGAGCCAGATGAACGAGAGGCATGTAAACTATTCGTGCTTAAACAGCTCGATGCTATAAGACCTCACCTGATCTGTGCCCTGGGAAGCGTCGCGGCCCAGACCTTGCTCGAGACAGCAGCGCCGATTGGCATATTGCGGGGCCGTTTTCATAACTTTCAAGGCACAAAGTTGATGCCTACCTACCACCCGGCCTATCTACTGCGCAATCCAGCCAAAAAACGCGAGGTCTGGGAAGATATGCAGATGGTGCAAAAGGAATACCAGGCGTTATGATTATCACCAGAGATGGCGCTGTTGTAAAAAGTCAAAATTACCGCAGAGGTCACCGAGAACGCCGAGATAACATATTAAACAGTTTAAAGTTTTTCTCTGTGGA
>JASEGX010000098.1 GCA_030017815.1 Thermodesulfobacteriota bacterium
TTTTTAAAGGAGGATATACTCATGGCAGTACCTGCAACCAAGTTAAAGGAAAAGAAAGAGATAATAGATGTAGGTCTGGAAGAAGGGGCGGCCAGACTTACTTATGAGAGGATAGAACAGGTCCTGAATCGCGTGATTAACACTGAGATGGCCGCCCGCATGAAGGTCTATGTGGATACCTGTATCCACTGCGGGCTGTGCTCCACAGCCTGTCATTATTACCTTTCCCACGGGACTCCCGAATCGGCGCCGGTGGGTAAGGTCAAACAGACCATGTGGGAAATACTGGAGAAGAAAGGCAAGGTCAGCCCGGAGTTTATAAAGAGGGCCTCGATAATTGCCTCTACGGAGTGTAATGTATGCCGGCGCTGCAGTATGTATTGTCCCTATGGTATTGATATAGCCTACATCATGGCCACGGTACGGCGCATCTGCCATCTGTTGGGGGTGACGCCTCAGTACATCCAGGATACGGCCCACAGCCACTCCGCGACCATGAACCAGATGTGGGTGAAAGAGGATGAGTGGATAGACACCCTCCAGTGGCAGGAAGGAGAGGCCCAGGCCGAGTTGCCGAGCCTCCGTATCGCGCTCGACAAAGAGGGCGCGGACATTATGTATTCGGTCATCGGCCCTGAGCCCAAATTCCGTGCCCAGCTCATATATCAGGCGGCGACCCTCCTGACCGCAGCAGGAGTAGACTGGACTATGCCGGCCAGCCCGGGATGGGATAACAGCGATATGTGCATGTTTACCGGCGACTTTGAAATGATGGGCCGCATCAAAAGGACCCACTTTGAGACCGCTGCCAAGCTGAGGGTAAAAAAGATCGTCATGGGTGAATGCGGTCACGCCTTCCGTTCCGTCTATGACGCGGGCAACCGCTGGCTGGGTTGGAAGATGCCGCCCATTCCGGTCATCCATGCCACGCAGTTCTATTATGAACTGCTCAAGGAGGGTAAAATTAAGATAGCCAGAAAGCTCAAGGAACCGGTTACCCTGCATGACCCTTGTAATATTGTCCGGGGGCGGGGTCTCCATGAGATGATGCGCTATTTAGTTAATGCTACTTGTGAGAATTTTGTAGAGATGTATCCCAACCGGGAACAGAACCATTGTTGTTGCGCTGGCGGTGGTGTTATTAACTGTGGGCCGCCCTGGAAGACCAAGCGTGTCGAGTCCAACAGTATCAAAGCAGAGCAGCTGGCGGCTACCGGCGTACACCTTTGCATCGCTCCTTGTCACAACTGTCACGGGGGACTGGAGGATATCATCAATACCTATAAACTAAATATGCATACCATGTTTTTCATCGATGTGCTGATGAAGACTATGGAGATTCCGGATTCATTGAAGGCGTAGCGGCCTGTTTGCTAAAGTATGAGCACAAAAAATGGCCCATCTTTGGATGGGCCATTTTTTTCTGTAAAATAACAAACAGGATTTGCAAATCAATAAAATAAGCGCTAAGTTAATATTATGTTGTTACAAAAACAGCCGGATTGCAAACACGAGATTATCTTAGACAGCATAGCGGATGGTGTATTTACTGTAGATCTGGAATGGAAGATTACCTCCTTCAACCGTGCGGCTGAGAAGATTACCGGCATACCAAGAGAAGAGGCCCTGGGCCGCTTATGTAGTGATGTCTTTCGAGCCAATATATGCGAGACGGATTGCGCCTTGAAAAAAACTATGCTGACCAAAAAGCCAATCATCAATAAACCCGTCTATATAATAAACGCCCGCGGCAAAAAGATTCCGATAAGCGTGAGTACGGCTGTATTTAAAGATGAACTCGGGAAAATCATAGGTGGCGTGGAGACCTTCCGAGACCTTTCTATGGTTGAGGAACTGCGGAAGGAATTGACCAAACGGCACCGTCTGGACGACATTATTAGTAAAAATTACGAGATGCAGAAGATTTTTGCCATCCTGCCGGAAATAGCCGCCAGTGGAAGTACCGTCCTTATCGAAGGCCCCAGCGGCTCCGGCAAGGAACTCTTTGCCAAGGCCATCCATAATCTTAGCCAGCGCCGCAAAAAGCCTTTTGTCGCGGTAAACTGTGCGGCGATGCCGGATACTCTCTTGGAATCGGAGCTTTTTGGTTATGTAGCCGGGGCGTTTACCGATGCCAAAAAGAATAAGCCCGGGCGATTCGCCCTGGCCCAGGGCGGGACTATCTTTCTGGACGAAATTAGCGATATTTCTCCGGCCTTGCAGATTCGACTGCTTCGGGTCCTGCAGGAAAGAGAGTTCGAACCGTTGGGAGGCACGCGACCTATCAGGGCCGATGTGCGTGTACTGGTCTCCACCAACAAGAGCCTGGAGGCCATGGTCAGAGAAGGAAGATTTCGGGATGATCTTTATTATCGCATCAATGTCGTAAAGATCATCTTGCCGCCACTTTCAGAGCGCAAAGAAGATATCCCCTTGTTAATTGACCACATAATAAATCGTTTTAACCGGTTACGAGGAAAGGATATCTCCGGGGTGTCGGAAGAGACGGTAGCCATGCTTATGCATCATGATTACCCCGGAAATGTTCGCGAACTGGAAAACATCATCGAACATGCCTTTATACTTTGCAGGTCCGGACTTATTGAACCAGACCACTTGCCCTCCTGTCTCATACCAAAGGAGTCGGGCCAACTGCCGGTAATGGCTAGTTTAACTGCAATGGAACGCCGGTGCATTTATGAAACCCTTATGAGTAACAATTGGAACCGGTTGGCCACGGCCCGGGAGCTTGGCATTAATAAAACCACCTTATGGCGTAAAATGAAGAAGCTGAATATCAGCGCGCCGAAGCCAGGTCAGTAGGTAGTCGTCATGGAGAGATTTCGTAATTATGTGGGCAAGGGCATTATTATGGAAAAAATTAAAGAGGCGCTGGCGGAAAATACCTATGGGCTGGCTGGTCAGTACCTGCCCGATCCACCGGAAGATTTTGATGAATTTGAGTTTATCACCGATTGGGATGGAGAAAATAAATTGGCATTGATGGTGACTGTGGAGATGATGAAGATCAAAAGAATATTTTTTGGAATAGCGCCCCCTGAGAATCCTGATGTTGTTAGAGGCTTATCCGATACGGAACTGAAAGAACTCCTGGAGAAAAAAGGGGATATATTCGTAGGATTTTTTAATTATATTACTCAAGATTAGCCCGGCTGCCTGTCAGTAATAAGTCGGTCTCCATATCTTGTTCTTCTTTTATCTGTCTTGTAAGCCCCGCCGTTTCCAATAATTCTAAAGCGATATGAATCGCTCCAGCGATCAATGGTGAACAGACCTCAGTTGGTATTTTTGAAGGATCATGATCCAGAATATCGGCGCACCGATTTCCCGGGTATTTGTCGATCAACTTATTAAATCGGGTTTCCAATTCTTCGATCAATAGATAAACGCCTCTATCCACCTTGTCCACGGCAGCAAAGGTTAAAAGACAGGCCGCTCCGGTCAGGGCACCGCAGGTTACCCCTTGAAACCCCATGGCCCCAACCAGACCGCCGGCCGCCTTGACTACATCATGGCTGTACATACCCAGCTCCCGGAGGCCGATATCAATAACGATCTGGCTACACAAAAGACCCCGTGCTGCCGCTTTTTTTACCTCTTCGTGAATATATGCAAGAGATGGTATTCCCATTTTTTTCTCCCGTTTTTTCTAGTGGATGTTTCTAAAATTCATCACCATATAGGACGGTTACATATAATGGATGACAGCGTCTCGGTCAAGCTTTTTTGTTGCAGCTCTTAAGGCTGAACATGCATAGCGAGCGCATTCCCCGCTGCTTGCAGCGGGGAATGCGAGCGAATACGATGCATTTTACCTTGCATACGGAGATTCCCCGCAGCTTGCTGGGGGAGCTTCAATTTACTTGATAGGGGGTTTACTTTATTAACTAATATGTGCTAAAAAAAGACATTCTGCTTTTGAGCAGCGGGGCAATACAGGTGAGGGCGGCCAGCAGGAAGACCTGATAGGTCGCCGGCAAGAGGCCGATTAACCGGAGGCGAAGGGAATGACAGTAGAAAACACTTCCTCGGCAGTAAATAAACCGCGCATAGGCGTGTGGATATGTGATTGTCAGGGGCGCGTTTCCACGAACGTAGATACCGTATCCCTTGTTGAGAGGGCGCGAGAGATGGACGGCGTGGTCACGGTGAGGCGCGTGGATGCGCTGTGCAACACAGAGGAACTGGTCCGGCTCCGGGCCGAACTTAAGGAGAACAACATCAATCGGTTCCTTTTTGCCGGGTGCTCTGCACGCTCATCACTTCGTTTCCCCGAACAGCAGATAAGTGCCGTACTGGAGAATACACAGATAGATAAAGCGATGTTTGAAGTGGCGAATATCCGGGAACAGTGCGCCTGGGTTCATGATGACCGAAACGCGGCGACGGCCAAGGCTCTGGATGTGCTCCGCATGGCTCATGTCAGGCTGAAATTGGACACTCCGCGGGCGCCGGCGACTAAAATCGTACCCAGGGCTCTGGTCATAGGCGGTGGGCCGGCTGGTTTGCAGACCGCTCAGGACCTGGCCGCCCTCGGCCAACAGGTAACACTGGTGGAACGGGGGACATATCTGGGGGGACGCATGTGTCAGATTCCCTTTCTTTTCCAGACCGAAAACTGGCCCGGGCGTTGCGTGAGTACCTGCGTAGGTCCGGTTCAGGCCGCGGGCAGCATGTTCCATCCGAATGTGGAATGTCTTACGGCCTCGGAGGTTGCTGATATCGAAAGAGTTGATGGGAATTTTCGGGCGCGCCTTCGATTAGGGGCTCGTTTTGTGGATCCGGAAAAATGTATTTCCTGCGGGAAGTGCGCTGAAGTGTGTCCGGAGGAGATAGCGAGTGAGTTCGATGAAGGGTTGTTTCGCAGAAAGGCCATAGATAAGGATTTTCCGCGCGCAGTGCCGGATGCCTATAATATCCTGGAGCGAGCGTGTACCAGGTGCGGAAAATGTGTCGAGGTATGTCCGGCCGGGGCCATTAATCTTGCGGCGCAGGCGGAAGAGAGAGAAGAGGATTTCGGCGCCGTCTTTCTCTCTACAGGATTTGACACCTACGACCTTAGCCGGAACCGTGAATTCAACTATGGCCTCCCCGATGTAATATCGGGCATGGAATTTGAGCGGCTCCTCGACCGCGGGGTGCTACGTCCTTCGAACGGTCAGACTCCCCGACATATTGTCTTTGTGCTCTGTGCCGGATCAAGGGCGACCAGAGAAAAGAGAGGAGAGGGCGTTCCGTACTGCTCGAAGACCTGCTGCGGAATTACCATGAAACAGGTTGAGCGGCTGGGTCTCACCATGAATGAGACGGATATTACCGTGATCTACTACTATGATATAAGGGCCTATGAGAGGACCTTTGAGGCCATGTATGATCACGTGAAAAGGATGGGTATCGAGTTTTTGCAAGGGGAGATCGAAGGGATTAACGCGAGTGACGATGGGGTAAAGATTTGCGTCGCGCAACTCGAGGGCGGATTTTCTGCCACCGGAGCGGCGTACACTTTTGATGCCGACGGTTTTGTCACCCTGGATGCCGATCTGGTTGTCCTGGCCTCTGCCCAGACGCCTCGCAGCGAGGCACAGCCGCTGGTTCGTAAGCTCGGCCTCCAGACCGACCAGTTTGGGTTTCCCATGGAAAACCAGCCGCGTATCTTTCGACCCACAGAGTCCTTTGTGGACCGGGTGTATGTAGTCGGCGCAGCCGGCGGACCGAAGGTTGTGCAGCAGAGTGTGGAGCAGGGCAGCGCCGCAGCGATGAAGGCGGCTCCTTACCTCATCAAGGGGGAAAAGGAGGTTCTGAAGTTTGTGACCCGCATTGATCCGGCCGCCTGCGTCCGCTGCCGGATCTGTGAGACGGTTTGCCCGCACGGGGCCATTAAGATTACGGAAAAGGGGGCGCTGAGCGATCCGGCATTCTGCCAGGGTTGCGGTTTCTGTATCGCGGCCTGTCCCACGCATGCCGCAGAGCTGATCAACTTCACGGAACAGCAGATTCTGGATCAGATCGATGTCGCCTTTCAGGGCGTAGCCCCCGGCGCGCCCAAGATTCTGGCCCTGCTCTGTTACTGGTGTTCCTACTGTGGGGCGGATCTTGCCGGAGCGAGCGGCTTGAAGCTCCCGGTTAACTACCGCAGCATCCGTATCCGGTGTTCTTCGTCGGTGAATTCTGCGCTTGTTATGGAGATGTTCCGGCGCGGGGTGGACGGCATTCTCGTAGGTGGATGTCCGCCCGGGAGTTGTCATCACGTGAACGGAAATTACCTGACGGACAAGAGGACGTCCCTGATGCAGAAACTCATGGCTCAACTGGGGCTGAGTGAGAAGCGGTTGAAGTTCGATTATATAGGGGTTCCGCAATCACAGAAGTTTGCCGATATTATAACCGCAATGGACCGCGACCTGCGTGAACTTGGTCCCAATCCGGTGGCCGTGAACACCAGGGAGAGGAGTGAGACCCATGGCAGATAAGATAAAGATTGTAATGAACTGGGCGAGCGCTTGCGGGGGCTGCGATGTCTCCCTCCTTGATATTGAGGAGAAGATATTCAGTGTCCTGGATATTGCGGATATTCTTTACTGGCCGGTTGCTATGGACTTTAAGCGGCAGGATGTGCTGGCCCTGGGCCCGGGAAGTATCGACATCGGCCTTTTCAATGGGGCTGTGCGCAGCTCAGAACAATTGGAAGACGCCCTGATGTTGCGTGAGCGTTGTAAGGTCTTGATTGCTTACGGCGCCTGTGCCTGCTTCGGCGGAATTCCCGGCCTGGCGAACCTTTCTGATCGGGCGGGCATTTTTGAGGTGGCTTACGCGGAGACTCCCTCCACGGTCAATCCGCAGGGCACAAGGCCCCAAACGGTTTGCCACGTGCCTGAAGGAGAGGTCACACTCCCCGAGTTTTTTGATACGGTGTACGCTTTAAACCAGGTGGTAAGGGTCGATTACTATCTGCCCGGGTGTCCCCCTACCGAGGAGCGCATTCTTGATGCCGTAAACATAATCGCCGCCTATGCTCATTCCGGAGAGCTTCCGCCTCCCGGGACGGTGATCGCTTCGCAAAAAGCGCTCTGTGATGAGTGCCCGCGCATCAACACGCGAACAGGGACGAGGATAGCTAAAATTAACCGGCCGCACGAGATAATCGCCGACCCGGGTCTTTGCTTTCTGGAGCAGGGAGTCCTCTGTATGGGGCCCTTTACGCGAGGAGGTTGCGGCGGGACATGTATCAACGCGAATATGCCTTGCCGCGGCTGTTTCGGGCCGACGGAAAAGATGCTGGACCCAGGGGCAGAGGCCCTGTCTGCTTTTGGCTCAATCGTTGGTCCGGGGGGCGAGGATGCCCTGGCGATACCGGCGATGAAGGCGGCAGTAAATAGCATCAAGGATCCGGTGGGGACTTTTTACCGGTTTACCTTGCCCACCGCCATTATCAACCGGACCCTCAAAGACGGTCTCAATAAGGTAAAAAAGTAGGGAGATTATCAGCATGGCACAGAAGATTACCATCTCTCCGATAACCAGACTGGAAGGACATGGAAAGATCGATATTTTCCTTGATGACCAGGGAAATGTCAGCGATACCTACTTCCAGGTAGTAGAGCTGCGGGGTTTTGAAAAGTTCTGTCAGGGTCGCCCGGTGGAGGAGTTGCCGCGCATCATGCCCAAGATCTGCGGTGTCTGTCCCGGCGCTCACCATATGGCCTCTTCCAAGGCGGCCGATGCGGTTTATAATGTGAAGATTCCAACGGCGGCGCGTAAGTTGCGGGAACTTTTTTATAATGCGCATATCGCCCATAGTCATATCCTTCATTTCTTTGCCTTGGCCGCCCCGGATTTTATCCCCGGGGCTGAGGCCGATCCGGCGAAGAGAAACGTCATCGGCCTGATTGATGTTGTGGGCAAGGATGTCGGAGTCGAGGTGTTGAAGAACCGGGGATATGCCCAGAGGATCCAGGGCATTATTGCCGGCCATCCGATCCATCCTGTGGCCTCCATCCCCGGCGGGATGTCAAAGCCTTTGACCGGGGACGAGAGAAAAGAGATCGAACAGATGGGGAGGTCTCTGGTCGATTTTGCGCAGAAGAGTCTCAAAATCTTTGAGGACCTCGTACTGGGTAACAAAAAGTATGCCGATTTGATCCTGGGCGATATCTATCATCATGAAACGTATTATGCCGGCCTTGTCGATACCCAGGGGTACGTAAACTTTTATGACGGCCGGATAAGGGTTGTGGATCCCCGGGGCAAGGAATTTGTCACATTTGATGCGGCAGATTACCTCCAGCACATCGGAGAACGTGTGGAGCCGTGGTCTTATCTGAAATTTCCCTATCTGAAGGCGGTAGGCTGGAAAGGGCTCGTGGATGGACCGGAGAGCGGGGTTTACCGGGTCAATTCTCTGGCCCGTCTGAATGTGGCGGAAGGCATGGCAACGCCCCTCGCACAGGAGGCCTATGAGAAGCTCTTCGCATTCTTCGGGCGAAAACCTGTCCACAATACCCTGGCCTTCCACTGGGCACGCTTGATAGAAAACCTGTTTGCCTGCGAGGAGGTCCTCCGGCTGTCCCAGGATCCGGAGATTATCGATCCAAAGGTGCGGACCTTGCCCACGAAAAAGCCCACTGAAGGGGTAGGGGTTGTAGAAGCGGCGCGGGGTACGCTATATCACCATTACGTCACCGATGACCAGGGGATCGTCAAAAAGGTGAACCTGATTGTGGCTACCGTACAAAACAATGCCGCTATGGGCATGTCGGTCAGGAAGGCGGCCGGGAAGCTGATCAAAAACGGTGAGGTAGATAACCGGCTGCTCGATATGGTGGAGATGGCTTTTCGGGCCTATGATCCGTGCTTAGCATGTGCCACCCATTGTCTGCCTGGGCAGATGCCGTTGGAGGTCAGGCTGATCCAACAGGGGAAACCAATCAAAACCCTGGCCAGAAATATGAGTAAATAGCCGGGCAGTGCCAAAGCCGCCAAGGATAGAAGAATCTCAAATTTGAATTTTGGTAACAGTTTAGTTGTTTGAAAAAGTATTTTAAAATCCCTCCCAACCTCCCTTTTCCAAAGGGAGGCAAAACACTTCCCCCTTT
>JASEGX010000099.1 GCA_030017815.1 Thermodesulfobacteriota bacterium
TAAATAGAATGTGGTGAACGGTTACTAACATTTTACCATAATGAAAAAGGCCGGGGAAGAGGCGAAATAGGCGCGTGGATATGAGATCAACTCTGTCCTTGTATTTTGGCTATAGAAATAGTAGTAATCGGAAGAATTTTAAGGCGAGGTTTAATATAGCGAACTTGGTTCCGGGCACATAGGCATGACTTTCTATCCGGTAAAAGCCGGGACTCATCTTAAGTATGCGCGGAAACTCCTGGCTGAGGCCAGGGAGGCAGAACAGTTGGGGCATGCGACAGAGGAGGTTTTTAAGAGATGCCTGGACGCATCAGAACATGCCTTAAAGTCCATTTTTAACATCACCGGCATTGATATGGAAAAGTACAAAGACCTGGAAGAGGCGGTGGCCCAGGGGTTAAAAACGGTCCTTGATAAGACGACCCTTAACCAGCTAAAAGATTATTACTCAACCCTTAAGTTACCTGCCTCTCCAGAGGCGGGTGCGCGTGAAGCCATAGAAAAGGCCTCGTTCCTTATAAAAAAGGCTGCGGAATTTGTCCAACCGCAATAAGCGGGGAGGATTGATTATTATGTCTGTTTCGACCAAGATGCATGATTTTATGACCAGGGCCTCGTGGATACGCAGGATGTTCGAAGAAGGCATGGCCCTGAAGGCCCAATATGGCCCGGATAATGTCTATGATTTCAGTCTGGGTAATCCGGACCTTCCGCCGCCGGCCTCTTTTCATCAATCACTCCTGGAGGCCGTTAATAATGAAACGCCCAACTGTCACAGCTACATGCCGAACGCCGGTTACATAGAGGCGCGCCAGGCCGTGGCCCGTCATCTGTCATCTGAACACGGCCTGCCGTTTTCCGCGCAGGATATAATCATGACCTGCGGCGCGGCAGGCGCCCTTAATGTCATCCTTAAGGCCATACTCAATCCGGGAGATGAAGTCATAATCCCGGCCCCTTACTTCGTTGAATATAATTTCTATGTCGATAACCATGGCGGGAAACCCGTTATAGTGGGGACAAAAGACGATTTTTCCCTTGATCTCGCGGCTATCGAGGAGGCGATTACCCCTCATACCAAAGCGGTACTCATTAATTCACCTAATAACCCTACGGGCCAGGTCTATGACCAGGATTCCATCCGGAAACTGGGCGAGTTACTGGCCGATAAAACGCAGGAACGTGGCCAGACTATTTATCTTATCGCTGACGAACCTTATCGCTACATCGTCTATGACGGCATAAAAGTGCCCGGTGTCTTTGCTGCCTACCGGGAAAGCATTGTTGCCACTTCACACTCTAAAGATCTCTCCCTTCCCGGAGAACGCATCGGCTATATCGCCGTACATCCGGAAGGCATGGATAAGGATGACCTCGTCTCTGCCATGACCCTGGCCAACCGTATCCTGGGATTTGTGAACGCGCCGGCCCTGATGCAGCGTGTGGTGGCCGGGCTCCAGGGACAGACCGTGGATGTCTCCATCTATCAAAGGAGGCGGGATATGCTCTGCGAGGCCTTGGCCGGCTATGGTTATCAGTTCTTAAGACCTAAGGGGGCCTTTTATCTCTTCCCCAGATCCCCCTTACCTGACGATACAGCCTTTGTAAGGGCACTCCAGGAACAAAATATCCTCACCGTGCCTGGCAGCGGCTTTGGATGCCCCGGATATTTCCGCATCGCCTATTGTGTGCCTGAAAAGACCATCGAGCGGGCACTTCCAAGTTTTGAAAGGGTTATGGCCCGGTATCTGGATAAATAGTGGCCGCTTCACAAAATTGTCACTCCATACCCATAACTATGCCATATTGTTCCGGCATCCTTCCGTCTCAAAGGCCACGGCCTATAAAAAATCAGGACAGGAGGTTATGAATATGGGAATTCTCTCGGCGAAAAAAAGTATTTTGATCCTGGCCTTGCTGCTCTTTGCCGTCACCCTGCAAAGCCCTGTGGCTTATGCGGCGGATCCTTTACTTGAGAAGCTAAAGCAAAAAGGCGTGCTGACCGAAGATGAAGCCGCACAAATTGAGAAGGAATATGAAAAAAAGGAGGCAAAGCTACCCAAGGGCCTCGAAGGAGTAAGCCTTGGCGCACTGGCCTATATCGATTATTCAGCCGGTAATACCCTGTCCGGCGGGAGGCAGAGCAGTTACAACCAATTCGCGGTCACGCGCGGTTACATTAACTTCACAAAACAGGTTACTCCCTGGTTTTCCGTACGCGTCACGCCTGATATATTTCAGGAAACCGTAAATGATGGTTCTAAAGCTTATGGTAGCTGGCTCCTCAGATTCAAGTACTACTATGCCCAGTTTAATCTGCCGGACCTGGGATTGTTTACCAATAGTAAAACCGAACTGGGAATGGGTCACATGCCCTGGCTGGATTTCCAGGAACACATCAATCCCTACCGGTGTCAGGGGACTATGTTCCAGGAAAGGTTCGGTGGCTTTAACTCATCGGATATAGGCATAGGCATTATGGGTTATTTCGGCGGTGAGATGGATGAAGACTATAAGAAGGACGTCAGTAAATATTATGCGGGTAGGTATGGCAGCTATCACCTCGGTGTCTACAATGGGAGCGGATACCATGCCACGGAAAACAACAACGACAAGGCGGTGGAATACCGGGTTACGGTGCGGCCCCTGCCCGATGTGTTGCCCGGTCTGCAATTGAGCTACTTTGGCCTCACCGGAAAAGGTAACAGTGCAACCTACACGGGCAGTAATGCCCCGGACTGGCATATAAATACAGGTTTCATCAGCTATGAGGCTAAATATTTCACGGTTACCGGTGAGATATGCCGAAATAAAGGCAATCAGGCCGGAACCTGGCTTACTACCGGCAGCAACCCAAAGACGGTCGAAGGCTATTCCTTGTTCGGGTTCGTGAGGATTCCGGGCCTGGAAAAATTGAGGGTACACGGCCGCTATGATTATTTTGATCCAAACATAGATGTCTCGGATGACGCCGCGCGCCTGCTCATCGCCGGGTTGAGTTATGACGTTTATAAACATAACATGGCCATGTTGAATTACGAGCGTTACAACTATGACGTTAACAATAGCAAGGTCGGGGGCCTGGCGAACGCAGACGATTATGAGCACAAGGTTCAGTTCGTCTATCAGGTAAGTTTCTGATGCAGAAAACAGCTATCAGCGATCAGCAAGGTATAAAAATCTTGACAACAACGCATCCACGGTTTATTTTCAACATCGTAACACTCATTTATAGGTCCCATCGTCTAGTGGCCTAGGACATCGGCCTCTCACGCCGAAAACACGGGTTCGAGTCCCGTTGGGATCACCAGAAAAACATAACCCCTTGACTTTACCTAATAGAGTCAAGGGGTTTATTAGTTTATTTTACGTGGTCTTAGTTTCCGATCTAAATGCCTTCCAAAGGCGTTTTATTCCTTACGTCATTTCCAGCATCCTATTTGTCTTATGTCAAGGACAGACCCAGTACCCTAACACTGTCAGGGGAGACAAACGGGTATTTCGGGGGCAGGCCGTTGTCCATGAGGGCAAACCTCGAAAAGGCCCTTTTCGGATATTGACATTTAACGGGCGTCCCGCATCGCGCTATATAGCTAATGACATATGAAGATGTGACCCTCTTTGGATATTCGTCATTCATCTGACATAGCGTCAAGTATGCGATCAGATTTTCCTGGCTGCACATCTTCTCCAGCCTTCTCGTGCAGCCTAACCACTTGTAATTATAGATGGTTAGTCTTAATAGATTATGGCATGAGATGTGCAAGAAAAAGCAAAAAGGGGAGACGACACGATCATAAAAAGGACATAAAGGGAATATCATATGCAAAAAGAGATACTGACTATTGAAGAGGCGGCGGCTTATTTACAGATCGGGAGGAGGTCTCTCTATCGCCTGGCGAAAGAGGGGAAAATTCCCGGCAAGAAGATTTTGAACAAATGGCGGTTTGCAAGGGAAAGCCCGAAGGCTTGGGTGAATAAAGGGGAGGCTTCCCGATAATGTAATAGGGTGCGGGAGAACTAAGATGGGGGATAAGAAGACAGAACGGCGAGATATAAGAGACAGTAAATTGATATTGGCCGGGATGGCATTTTCGGTACTGTTTTGGGTACTTGAATCCGCTGTGCACGCTTTTATTTTTCATGAGGGCAACTTCGCTCAGCAGGTACTGAGTCCTCGCCCACACGAAATCTGGATGCGTCTCATGGTGATGGGTGCGGTAATTGTTTTCTCTGTTTATTCCCAATTAAGTGTCAATTTTCGCAGGCGCGCTGAAAAAAAGGCAAGACAGGCGCAGGCGGAACTTGACCAGATATTTGATACCGCGGCCAACGGGATGCGGGTGGTTGATAAGGACTTCAACGTGCTTAGAAGTAATCAGACTTTTTCCACTCTATCCGGCGTAAGCAGGAATGAAGGGGTGGGCAGGAAATGCCATGAGATGCTGCGCGGCCCTCTATGCCATACTCCAGGATGCCCTCTAATGCGGATTCTGGGTGGTGAAAAGCAAGTTGAGTGTGAGGTAGAAAAAGAACGCAACGATGGCGTCCGAGTCCCCTGCGTTGTAGTGGCAACGCCCTTTGTGGGGCCTGATGGTGAACTCATGGGGATTGTTGAAGACTTTAAGGACATCTCCGCACACAAGCAGGCCGAGGGAGAATTGAAGAAATATACTGCCGAGTTGGAGCAGACGAGAGGGAAGCTTGAGAAACAAATCTGGCGAAGGACCGGCCGGATAGAGTTGAACGACAGGATGCGGGGTGAACAGGATATAGAGACATTGGGCAGAAATATAATCGGCTATCTCGCAAATTATCTAAACGCGCAGGTCGGGGCGATATATCTGGCTGATGGAAATAATCTGTTAAGATTGATTGCCGGCTATGCCTACAATGGGCGGACGGATGGCTCCAAGGAATTCGAGTTTGGCGAGGGCCTCGTGGGGCAGGCCGCGCTAGAGAAGGAACCTATGGTGATCACGCAAGTCCCTGATGACTATATGTATATCAGTTCAGGCCTGGGGGAGGCAATTCCCCGTAATATCCTGGTTAAGTCATTCCTATATGAGGGCCATATTAAAGGGGTCATAGAACTTGCTTCATTCCATGTATTCACAGATACTCAGTTAGATTTCCTGAATCAGGTTGAGGAGAGTATCGCCATTGCTTTTCATACGGCCCAGTCCCGTTTCCGCATGCAGGAACTGTTAGAAGAGACCCAGCAGCAGGCTGAAGAATTACAGCACCAGCAGGAGAAACTCAGAGAGACAAACGAGGAGCTTGAAGAGCAGACCCACACCCTTCAGGAATCGGAGGCCAGGCTTCAGGCTCAGCAGGAAGAGTTACGGCAGGCTAACGAAGAACTGGAAGAGAAGACCGGGGCACTGGAAAGGCAAAGGGACGAAATACGGAAAAAGAATATTGAACTGGAAAACTCCCAAGAACTCCTTGAGAATAAGGCTCGAGATATAGAGTTAACCAGTAAATACAAATCTGAATTTCTGGCCAACATGTCCCATGAGCTTCGGACCCCGTTAAACAGCATCCTCATCCTTTCACAACTCCTTTCCGAGGACAAGGGAGGGAATTTATCGGCAAAACAAGTGGAATTTGCCCATACCATTTATTCCTCCGGGTCTGATCTCTTGGCCCTGATTAATGACGTATTAGACCTTTCTAAAGTAGAGGCAGGCAAGATAGAACTTGACATGGAAGCGCTGGGCCTGGATGACTTTTCCGGCACGATCGCTCGTCAATTCAAGCCGCTGGCAAAAGAAAAGGGGCTAGGATTTAAAATAGATCTGGCAGAGGGGTTGCCGGAAGATATCCGCACAGACCGGCAAAAGCTCGAACAGATCATCAAAAACCTCCTTTCCAATGCCATTAAATTTACCACAGAGGGAGAAATTACACTTCATATTCATCGCCCCGCCGCAGATTCTCATCTGTCCGATACCGGATTAGACCCCGAAAGGGTCGTTGTATTTTCAGTTTCTGACACCGGCATAGGCATTCCAGAAGAAAAGCAGAAGCTGATCTTCGAGGCCTTCCAGCAGGCAGATGGTACAACCAGCAGAAAATACGGTGGAACCGGACTGGGACTTTCCATTTCGAGGGAGCTCACCAGACTTCTGGGTGGAAAAATCGAGTTGCAAAGCCAAGAGGGTAAGGGGAGTACCTTCCTTCTTTACCTGCCGGAAGCGGTGGCAGAAGAGAAGCGGGTAAAACAGATTAAGACTCCCATCTCCATGGAGGCTCCTATCGCACCAGTGGACTCCGCGGAAGGGCAAGGCCGCGGGCCAGCTAACGGTTTTATCAAATCGCCTGGCTCCATGGGGTTTATAGATGTTGAAAATATACGGGATGACAGAAAAGATATCCAGCCTGGAGACAGATCCATTCTGCTCATCGAGGATGATCCCAAATTTACAAAAATCCTGTTTGATATTGCGCATGAAAAAGGATTTAAATGTCTGGTTGCCGGAGATGGCGAAACAGGCCTTCACCTTGCAGATTACTACCAGCCAGGCGGTATTATTCTGGACATAGGTTTGCCCGGCATAGATGGCTGGACTGTCCTGACAAGACTCAAAGATAACTCAAAAACCCGTCATATCCCGGTTCATGTCATATCCGCATCGGACAAGACCTCTGATTCCATGAAGATGGGGGCTATCGGCCACATCACAAAGCCGGTTGGAATGGACGGGCTTGATAATGCCTTCAGAAAAATAAAAAGCATTATTTCAAGGCCTGTTAAACATCTTCTGATTGTGGAAGACGATCCAGCCCAAAGGAAAGCCATCATTGAACTGATCGGGAACGGAGACGTTGTCGCCACCGGCGTTTCTACTGCTCAGGAGGCCTATGAGCTATTAAAATCAGGCAAATTTGACTGCATGATTTTGGATCTGAGACTTCCGGATATGTCCGGCGCTGAATTGCTTGCCAAGATGAGGGATGACGAAGGTATTTCTTACCTCCCCATCATAATATACACCGGGAAAGAACTGACCAAAGAAGAAGAAATAACCCTCAACAGCTATGCGGCAAGGGTTATCCTTAAGTCAACAACCGGTCATCAAAGGCTTTTAGATGAGACGACGCTTTTTCTTCACCGGGTTGAAGCGGACCTGCCTGAAGAGAAGCGAAAGATTCTCCGGATGATCCACGATAAGGAGGGCATACTGAGAGGCAAAACCATACTTTTGGTGGATGATGATATGCGTAATGTATTCGCGTTGTGCAATGTCCTGGAGGAAAAAGGAATGAGCGTCCTTATAGGCAAAAACGGTAAAGAGGGTTTGGAACGTCTGAATGATAATCCGGATGTCGATCTTGTATTGATGGATATTATGATGCCTGAAATGGACGGGTATGAGGCGATTAAAGAGATCAGGAAACAGGATAGATTTAAAAAACTCCCGATCATAGCGCTGACCGCCAAGGCGATGAAGGGGGACAGGAACAAATGCATCGAGGCAGGAGCAAGTGACTACCTGGCCAAGCCTGTCGATAGGCACAAGCTGCTCTCCATGTTGCGGGTGTGGTTATATTTATAAGCAAAGTCACGGATTATGGGTTACGAGAATACAGACAATATTCCAAAGGCTGAAAGCGAGAGAATCGAAATTGAGCTTCTCTTACAGGCCATATATCTGAGATATGGGTATGACTTTAGAAACTACGCAAAGACCTCCATAAGACGGCGCATCCTGCACAGGCTTTCTTTATCCGGCCTCAATACCATTTCTGAGATGCAGCACAGGGTTCTTTATGACAAGCAATTCTTTGAGATATTACTGCTGGACCTTTCTATAAATGTTACTGAGATGTTTCGAGATCCATCATTTTATAGGGCCATTAGTGAGAAAGTAATTCCGGTGTTAAAATCGCAACCATTTGTAAAAGTGTGGCATGCCGGATGTTCGACGGGGGAAGAGGTTTATTCCATGGCCATCCTGCTTAAGGAAGAAGGGCTTTATGAAAAGACCTGGATCTATGCCACAGATTTTAATGAGGCAGCAATTCAAAAGGCAAAAGCAGGGGTGTATCCCCTCAGTAGATTTAAAGAGTATACCTACAATTATCAAAAGGCGGGCGGTGTTCGATCTTTTGCAGATTACTATGTCGCCAAGTATGAATATGCAGTGATGGATAATTCCTTAAAGGAACACGTTGTTTTTGCCGATCATAATTTAGTGACAGATGGCGTGTTCGGTGAAATGAACTTAATCCTGTGCCGCAACGTCCTTATATACTTCAGTAGGGAATTACAAGACCGTGTGATTAAACTTTTCCGGGACAGTCTGGGCAATAGCGGATTCTTTTGTTTGGGATCCAAAGAGAGTATCGAGTTTTCAGGATACTCTGATGATTTTGAAAATGTGGTGAAGAAGGAAAAGATATATAGAAAACGGGCTTGATGGGGACACGATCTAACCGGTTAAGGAGAGAGTTTAGTCCCCTCCACTGCCGAGATGGACGTGATGCCCAAGGCAGCGATAGCGGCTACTGAAGTAGATAAGGTATGGCCTCTGGAAGAGATCGGGCCAGTTCTGGTTAGGTTGGCCAAGGTGTTGGGACCATGAACGAGATAGAAAAAATCGACGTTCTTCTGGTGGATGACCGGCCGGAAAATTTGGTGGCTTTGGAGGCTCTACTGGAGGACCTGGATCTGAATATTGTTAAGGCAACATCGGGTAATGATGCCTTGGGCTTAGTCTTGGAATATGACCTTGCCCTCATTCTACTCGATGTCCAGATGCCGGATATGGATGGCTTTGAAACTGCCGAACTGATGAGAGGCAGTGAAAAAACCAGGCATATTCCGATCATATTTGTAACTGCCATTAGCAAGGATATGAAATATGTATTTAAGGGCTATGAATCTGGAGCGGTGGATTATTTGTTTAAGCCACTGAATCCGGATATTTTAAGAAGTAAGGTAAAGATATTTCTCGAACTCCATAGGCAGAAAAAGGCGCTTGAGAAAAGTACGCTGGATCTCAAGCAGATCGTAGAGGAATTAAAAAAGGCTAATCATAAGATTTTGGTAACGTTCAAAAGTGTTTACATGGTGACAATTCAACCGATGCGATCCG